>NZ_JAVAMR010000019.1:0-66202 GCF_030731025.1 Microbulbifer sp. 2205BS26-8
TTTATACCTTCGCTGATTGTGGATCATCTACTGGATTCCGGTAATCCTGGCATCTAATTCCACTTTAAAATTGCTGTACAAGTACATACATTAGACAGCTATTATTTTTCAGTGAAAACACCCGTTTAATGATGCTCTTTCATCCGTAAGACCCCTCTCGAGTGGCGTAGCACCCATTTCCCGACCTGCTCGCCTGCAATTTCCCCCCTAAACTAGTGCATGGCAACTGAGAACAGGTTCATGAGTGCAACTGGAGGCGGAGAAAATCGCAATAACGGACGGACGATGCCGGGGAGACAACTCACCTCACTGACACCCATACCCCCGGCATTGCTAACACTATTTCTCCTACTCCAAATGCCGGATATCGCGAGTGGTCGGACATTCTCTTTCGGCTTTGTCTGGATAGCCGACCTGGGCGTCTACTTTCGCTTTTATATCGATGCCCTGAGCCTGCTTTTTGCATTTCTGATCAGTGGAATTGGTACCTTCGTGGCCATCTATACGTTGGCATTTTTGCACGGACATCCACAGTTACGCCGCTTTTTTTTATATCTCTACCTTTTTATCCTTGGGATGCTGGGTTTAGTGCTGGCTGGCGACCTGATTACCCTCTTTGTCTTTTGGGAAATCACCTCTATCGCCAGCTACTTACTGATCGGTTTTAACAACAGCAGTGCTGTTGCGCGCCGTTCAGCATTGCAGGCACTACTGGTCACCACTTTAGGCGGGCTCTGCCTGTTGACGGGACTGGTGTTGCTCGGCTCGGTAGTGGGTAGTTATGAAATGACGCAAGTATTGGCTTCTGGAGAGGCAGTCCGGGCCAGTTCGCTCTATTTCGCCATCCTGATGCTCCTGTTAATCGGCGCTTTCTCCAAATCCGCCCAACTACCTTTCCACTTCTGGCTGCCCAATGCGATGGCAGCCCCTACGCCGGTGAGTGCCTATCTGCATTCAGCCACCATGGTGAAGGCGGGCATATATCTCTTGGCGCGCCTGCACCCGGTAATGGGGAAGACCGATATCTGGGAATGGACCTTAACCTGTACAGGGGTCGCTACCGCTACGGTGGCAGCCGTTGCAGCTTTGCGTCAGACAGACTTAAAACTCGCCCTGGCCTACACCACGTTAATCGCCCTTGGTATCCTGACGATGTTTCTGGGCTCAGACGCCACAATAGTGATCGCCGCAGCAATCACTTTCCTATTTGTGCACTCCCTTTATAAAGCCGCGTTGTTTATGGTGGTTGGAGTGATCGATAAACAGGCTGGTACGCGCGATATCAATAAACTGGGTGGTCTCGGCCTGTCGATGCATATCACTTTTGTGATAGCACTGGCAGCAGCCCTGTCGATGGCGGGCTTCCCCCCCTTTCTGGGGTTTATCGGCAAGGAACTGAAATATGAAGGTGCGCTGGCCGTGGCATCCGAACCCGCACTGGTTGCCACGGCAGCAGTGTTTGCCAATGCTGTAACTGTGACAGTTGCCGGCATGGTTGCCCTCAAACCTTTTTTAGGCAGACCAAATCATATTTTGCCCAAAATACAAGAGGCACCCGCTGGACTGTGGATAAGTCCACTGATACTTGGTGGTTTGGGGCTAACCTTTGGTCTGGCCCCAGAACTGGTAAACGATGAGTTGATCGCACCCGCAGTGACTGCAATTCTCGACACTTCTGAAACCATCGATTTGAAACTCTGGCATGGCCTTAATATTCCCTTGCTCCTGAGTATCCTTACATTTGGGCTGGGAATCGCCATGTATCTGGGACTGACCAGGCTGCGCGATTGGTTGACGTGGGATTTCAGCCACGCTCCGACAAACGCCGATTTGCTTTGGGACAAGTTCCTGGAGAAGGTACGGCTTGTTGCCGCCCTACAAACCGACCTTCTGCAAAATGGCGTTATGCGCCACTACCTGACCGTCGTTTTTTTCACCATATCCCTCGTCCTCGCCTATGCATTCATACGCACCGGGCAGCATCCGCTAGTGCTCGAATGGCCACGACTGAACCTGAAAGAGTGGGCAGCCATACTGCTGACCATAGGTGGGGCCTTGATGGCCGGGACTGCACGCAAGCCTCTCATTGCCATCTGCGCCCTTGGAGCCCTGGGTGTGGGTATTGCACTGATTTATCTGTTTTTTGGTGCACCGGATGTGGCCATTACCCAACTACTTGTGGAGACTTTATTTTTGGTGTTGGTGGCAGCCATACTGCCGCGCCTACCGGTGTTCAGTCCTGGGCGCAAAATCCGTTTTCGCCCGCGGGATGCCGCCCTGGGTGGCCTACTCGGCCTGCTGGTTACCCTCAGTATCCTGGTGGTGTTGCAAACTCCCTTCGACAGCCCTACCAGCACTTTCTTTAAAGAAGCCGCAGTGCCTCAGGCACATGGCCGTAATATTGTCAATGTTATATTGGTGGATTTTCGTGCGCTGGATACTTTTGGTGAAATTATTGTTGTCTTCACCGCTGCTATAGCGGCAGTAACTCTGCTGGGTCATCGATTACGGCGGGGGAAGCAGTGAGTTCCCTGGTACTCCAAAGCGCAACCCGGGTGCTTGTAGCATTACTTCTAGTATTTTCTGTGTACATGCTGCTGCGCGGACACAATTATCCCGGTGGCGGATTTATCGCGGGACTCATCGCCGCTTCGGCATTCGCACTCTTCGCCATGGCCTGGGGCATGGAGGCAGCGCAAGGGGCATTGCGCATCCCCCCCGGCAATCTGGCGGCAACTGGCGTATTAATCGCAGCATTATCCGGACTCCTGGCAGCTCTTTCCAAAGGAGCCCCTTTTTCTGGCCAATGGTTTCAATTGACGGAACATCAAAATACTGGCGGGATCTATATCAGCAATGTTTTGATTTTCGACATTGGTGTTTACCTGGTGGTGCTTGGTTCAGTGCTGACACTGATTTTTGCTCTGGAAGAGGTCAAATAACTTGGAAGGTCCACTCGCAATTGTTGTTGGCATTCTGATCGCTACCGGTGTGTACCTGATGCTGGCTCGGGATTTATTACACTACCTGTTTGGCTTAGTGATGATCAGCAATGCCGCCAACCTGGCCATTTTTATTGCAGGCAGACTAACACGGGCTTCACCGGCGCTGATTCCCGAGGGACTGGAGGTACCGCCTGTGCCCGTGGCCAATCCCCTGCCCCAAGCCTTGATTCTCACCGCAATTGTTATTGGGTTCGGTCTGCTCGCGTTCACCCTGGCACTTATTGCACAGGCTTATAAAGTACTGGGAACCCTCGACGTAGACACCATACGTATTGCAGAGCCAGTGAAAGTAAAAAGGAAAGTATCCCCTTGAGCTGGTTACTGGCGCTGCCTTTTTTAATACCCATAGGGACGGCGCTCGCCACTTTTTCGGCACGCGCTCGACACCATCTCTGCGGTGCATTGTCGGTACTGGGATGCACAATGATGCTCATTGTCGCAATCGCAATTATTGCATTGGTGGAAAAAAATGGACCCCTGGCAGCTCAAATGGGTGACTGGGATGCCCCATTCGGTATTACGTTAGTAGCAGATCGCCTGAGCGCCATCATGCTTTTAATCAGTGCCATTGTGGGGCTCTGTGTTTCACTGTTTGCACTTTCAGATATTGATAAGTACAGGGTATCTCTCGGATTTCACTGTTTTTTCCAATTGCTCCTGGCAGGTGTCTGTGGCAGCTTTGTAACCGGGGACCTGTTTAATCTGTATGTCTGGTTCGAGGTGATGCTGATTGCCTCTTTTACTTTACTCGTGCTTGGGGGAGAGCGCATACAACTCGATGGTGGCATCAAATATGTGGCACTGAACCTGATTTCCACACTGTTGATGCTGACTTCCATTGGTCTGATATACGGTCTGACCGGTACACTGAATATGGCGCAGCTGCATATTGCACTGGCGGCTGTGAATAATCCGGTAGCCATTTCAGCTCTGGCAGTGCTTTTTATTGCCGCTTTTGGTATCAAGGCAGCGATATTTCCACTGTTTTTCTGGTTGCCAGCATCTTACCATACGCCACCTGTGGCAGTGACTGCGGTTTTTGCCGGGCTACTTACCAAAGTCGGTGTCTATACATTGATACGCACCTTTACCCTGATCTTTCCTAATGATCCGGGTTTTACCCACAATATTCTTCTGGGTACGGCATTGCTCACTATGCTCACCGGTGTATTGGGTGCCGCAGCACAGTATGAGTTTCGCAAAATCCTCGCTTTTCATATTATCAGTCAAATCGGATTTCTGATTCTGGGGCTGGCACTCAACTCCCCATTAGCGTTAGCTGGATCAGTTTTTTATATCATTCACAACATCGTGGCAAAGACCAACCTGTTTTTGATCAGTGGTACCGTACAGCGTCTCAGTGGTAGTTTTGAACTGAGTGAGATTGGTGGAATTTATAAGGCAAGTCCACTGTTGTCCACTTTTTTCTTTATCGCTGCGTTCAGTCTATCGGGCTTTCCGCCGCTGTCCGGTTTCTGGGCCAAACTATTATTACTAAAAGCCAGTCTCGACCAGACCGCGTACCTGGTCGCTGCAGTGATTTTAATTACCGGAGCACTCACCCTGTATTCCATGAGCAAAATCTGGGCAGAAGTCTTCTGGAAACCAGACCCAATGGGTTATTGCAGCAACTTGTATACGCTATCCTTACCAGAACGACTACAGCGCTTATTACCGGTGGCTTTTCTTGCAATGGTTACGCTAAGCCTTGGCCTGTTACCTGAACCGCTTATCAATTATGCGCTGGCGACTGCAAGTGAATTACTTGAGCCCGGGGATTACCTGGATGCTGTATTGAAACCAGAACCCACCCAATCCATCGGAAATCCCTAGTATGCGTGTATTTCTACTTAATCTTTTACTGGCAATCAGTTGGTCCGCCCTCACTGGTGATGCAACTCTGGTTAATTTGTTATTTGGCTTCTTGCTCGGTTACCTGGCACTGCGAGTATCCCCAGAGCTGCCTGGAGGAAGTAAATATTTTAAACGCCTGCAGAATTTTTTCCACCTCTCAATATTTTTTTTACAAGAGCTTATCTTATCAAGCCTGCGCGCTGCCTGGGAGATTTTCTCACCAACCTTAAAAAGTCGCCCGATGATTGTACGAATCCCTCTTGAAATTCACGAGCGCAACCAGATTTTTGTACTGATCAATTTGATTTCACTGACACCGGGCACCATGGTATTGGACATATCCCCGGACAACTCGACACTTATTGTACATACCATGTTTGTGGATAATCCAGACAGTTTTCGCCAGGGAATTCGCCATGGCTTTGAAAAACGTGTCAAGGAGGCCATCTCCTAATGCCAGTAACCACTGCCGACATTCACTCATCGATTATAATGCTGGCGGTCAGCATATCCTCCCTGATGCTGTTGCTGGCTTTGGTTATGTGTTTTCTGCGGATAGCCCTGGGGCCCACACTGGCAGATAGGGTTGTTGCCCTGGATGTCCTCAATATTCTCGCTGTAGCCTATTGTGCGCTTTTGGCCATCGCTTCGGCACAACCCGTATATCTCGACGCGGCAATTGCACTAGCGTTGGTGGCTTTTCTGGTCAGTGTTGCTTTTGCCCGGTTTATCGAAAAAAGCGGCAAAAAGCTCTAACCATAAGAGAAAGGAGATGGTAGTGGTTTTGGATGAATTATTTATCGCAGCCCTGTTACTGATTGGCAGCTTCTTTGGGTTCAGTGCTGCCCTGGGCCTGTTGCGTATGCCGGATTTCTATACCCGTATGAGCACCTCCGGCAAGGCTGCCACGCTCTGTTGTGGTTTACTTCTGGCCGGGGTTGCTATATTGTTTCAGGATACTCAGGTTACTGCTCGCGCTGTAGCAGCCATTTTATTTTTGTTGCTAACGGTTCCCATCGGGGTACATATGATAGCCCGCGCAGCCTTTCGGGTTGGAACACCCATGTGGCGCGGCAGTTTTGCCAAACCTCGATTCAAGGACCCAAAAAAAGAGCTACAATAACTATTTATACCTACAATTCCCCCCCTGTGAAAGTGACTAAAAATTGCACCGCAATACCTGCATAACTCTGTAGAATATTGATGTATTTCTACACACAGACCTATTTCCCGGGAGAGCCGAACTTGTCAAAAATTATTGGGAGTTTCATATCGGAAAATCTGAACAATTATGGCAAGCTTGCATCATCAGGACACCCAAATTCTTAAAATACGGGCACTCGAACAAACCTTTCAGAAAAAGCAATTGAATAACTTCGAGAGCACCTGCACTATTCCAAAATCAATAAATAAACATCTCTTAATTCCCTGGAACAGCAATTCTTACCAAACAGTTTAAAATACCATTAGAATTCTCACTTACTCGTGATTTTCAATGTTTTAGCTATAACTTTCATTCAACGAACTGGAATACTTAAGGGATAAGAACCGAGGCACCGGTAGTTTTACGGGATTCAAGCTCCATATGGGCCTTTGCAGCCTCCTCTAGGGGATAGCGCTGATTGATCTGAATGTTGACAATACCATTGGCCACAGCAGAAAATAACTCCTCCACAGTTTTTTCAAATTCCCAACGCTTTGAAATATAATGAAACAAGATAGGCCGGGTCGCATACAGGGACCCTTTTTGAGATAACATGCTCATGCTGAAATTTTCAATAGGCCCCGATGACTGGCCAAATGAACACCACAAACCGCGCGGGCGAATACAATCGAGCGATGCAGGAAATGTATCTTTACCGACACTGTCATACACAACATCACAACCTCGCCCATGGGTAATCTCACCAACCCGCGCTACCCAGTCATTCTCTCTGTAATTGATCACATACTCATAGCCATTGTCGCGAGCCAGATCTATTTTTCCTGTAGAACCCACGGTACCAATTACCCTAGCCCCCAGAGCTTTGGCCCATTGCCCAACAATCAGTCCAACCCCACCTGCAGCTGCGTGACACAGCAGTGTAGTCTCTGCATTGACCTTGTAAGTTTCACGCAGTAGATATCTTGCAGTCATTCCCTTTAGCATTAAAGCTGCGGCCTGCTCATCGCTGACATTTTCAGGAATCCTAACTAGCATGCCGGCAGGGATGTTGCGCTCCTCGCTGTATGCCCCCAGAGAACCAGCGTAAGCCACGCGATCTCCCACAGAAAAATCACGTACCGCTTCACCGAGTGCGGTTATTACACCTGCCCCCTCACTGCCAGGAATAAATGGCAAACCCTCAGGTGCATCATAGAGACCGGAACGATAGTAAGTGTCAATAAAATTAACACCAATCGCCTTGTGACGTATCCGCGCTTCCTTTGCCTGCAGCTCTGGCAGCTTGATATCCACGGGTATAAGAACAGATGGTTGACCCGTTTTTGCAACCTGAATTGCATAGACCATTGGACCTCTCCCAATAGACAAAGGTAGGTAGGCTATATTGATGAAACCCTATCAGCAGGTACAAACTGAAGTGTAAAATACCCATTGTTATTGATTGCCACTCAGCAATAGATCAGCCTGCCGGTTAATTCAAAATAATTTCATTAATATCAATCATCCCAGGTTCACTGCCATCACTGATGACAACGCCTTCCAGAGTATATACCGGTGACCTATCAACACATTACTTATTCAGATACTCACTATTAAAAAGTGCAATCAGTTGCTTCTCTCAGTACTCATTCTCCCTGCGTTTTGTCGCTTCAGATATTCGGACAGACTGGTATTTTTACACCTGTATTTGGCTGTTGGCTATGTAAGACGCCTCCAAAGACCTGCCGAAAGCTTGAACTACCCCCTGTCGATACACTCAAACCGATAGGATTTACAACCAGGAGCCAATCTGTTTTCCTCAATATAGAGCAGGCAAGGAAAATAGAGCATGATTGACCTATTCAAGTTTAAAGAAAAAGAGACAACGTTGGCTTTACCATCTGCAACCGGATTTCAATGTTGCGAAAGCCGGAAATCTTGAGAGTATTGACTTGAAAGACGGTGCCATTTTCGGATCAGTCCGAATTATCATATGGATATGATCTATAAGCACTTTAAATTCTGCCAAATCAATATCCTACTCGTAGGCTATGTTGCCGATGATTTCCTTCAACGTATTGCGATAGGTTTCCACAAAATCTGGTGGCAATATCTCGGAACCCATAAAAAACGGCACATAAACTGATAAATATGATACGTATTTCTTCATAGCTCCATGAATTGGATACCCCCATATGGCTTTTACCTTTGTACGCTATTCAGATCGGGGGGGAGCCTCCGAGATTTTCACTATGCGGTTAAATGTTTGGCGATGTCATCGTTATTTCAGACAGGCTATTCCAATTAGCCAAATAGGATAATCCGATACAGTGGCCCCAATTCAAATTTTTATTATGGCCATCATTTGCCATTTGAGGCTGATCCCCAGAATCCCTAAATACGCTTCACTGATTGCCATTCTCCTCTGCCCCATGGTCACCTTGATCGTTGTAAGTCAGTTCTACTCAAGCCCGCCCCTATCTCTGGTGTGATTTATGGCTGGCGAATGCAGGCGGAAAATCAACCTGCCAGCTGAGTATATTCATCCCACAACATACACCGACCTTCACCTGCGGCAGGATGATAACAGCTGTAATCACAAAACATTTCCAACGCAGGCAAGCCGGTCGCTTCAAGAAATTGCCATACCATGCTGCGCCCCATTTTGAGGAAATCTTGAAAGGTCTGTCGCTTCAATTGGAAAACATCTTCCATCATTTGCAGGTCGTCCTCGGATATATTGTTGGCTCGTTCAATACTTTGCCAATCATCATTCGGGTCGACGGCACATAGATCGCCCCAGGGTTTATCGGAAAACAATAACGTATACGTGTTACCATTAGTGCTGAAGGAGATCCGCCAGAGTTCAGGGCGTTCGTGAATCATCAGGTCAATTGAATGCGTGATATTTTCCAGTAAGGTGATATCGCATGCCTGCTTGGTAACAAGAATCAGCCATTTTTGCTGATGGGACAGATCTTGCCATTGGTTAACGATATCATCACTTTTTGCCAGTGGATGGGCAAAGTCTGACAGCAGGAAGCTGGTCCATCCTAAATTGTTTAGTTCGTCGCGCAGCGCGTCGATGTTTTCTGTATGTATAGCGGTGTATTCAGACATAAGAATTAGCAGATTTTGTTGGTGTCTAGAAAAGCACTCATCGGAAGCGTTAAATTAACTTTATTCTCCATTTTTTTATTTTAAGTGATTCCCTGGAAAATACCAACTCAGGGTTCCAAAGATTTTCCAGCAGTGGATTGCATTTTGCTCTATTCAATGGCTAAAAGAGATCAGGGCGCACCTTCTTGAAG
The DNA here is from genome assembly GCF_030731025.1 of Microbulbifer sp. 2205BS26-8. Classification (NCBI taxonomy): domain Bacteria; kingdom Pseudomonadati; phylum Pseudomonadota; class Gammaproteobacteria; order Cellvibrionales; family Microbulbiferaceae; genus Microbulbifer; species Microbulbifer sp. 2205BS26-8. Next base: position 9,315 of record NZ_JAVAMR010000019.1, read on the forward strand.
TTTGTATCCTGCCAGACAATTTTCAGGAGATTGGTTATGATCGGCCCTCTTGCTGATCAGGAAAACTCTATCGCGCAGAAATTCTAGGTCCCAGGTTTAAGAAATTGCTGCTTCAATATCCGCTTCGATGTGCACCGCAACTGTTGATCGACCAAAGTGAACAAAACTTTCAAATAGAAACCCATGCCGCTCTTCTTTCACTTTACGCTAATTGTCGATTCTATAATAAGTGTGAGCAGATCCTAACAGACCACTTGAAAGTTGGCGGTTATCGCAGTCACCCGGTCACTACCCCAAGAGTCTGTGATCATCATGCGAGTGCTGTTTGCGAATGCACCTGACACGGCAAACAGCGCATGAATAACGACGATCATGGCCGACAAAATTATTCAGCTGTCGCTTTGATGGATTGGCTGAGATCCCAACCCAATAGAAACAAGCACTCACCGGTATAGGATTTACCCACACCCAAGGAGTGGTCATTGACGCGGGTATTGGTCTCTTGAACACCAGTGTATAAACACCGTCGATTAGATTGGTCTCCACCCGGACCTGCTCCTGGCGGAAAAGTAACTTATACAGTGGCTGCCAGTACACGTGAACTATTAGTCACATGGCCTCATAATCACTGTATTAAACGAATATCAACGGCGGATCGCTATTGATGGCGCATTCATTCATCTAGGCCTGCCCTACATCCTCCAGGAGCCCCAGGGTCGGATTTGCCAAGTGTGGCGAGTATATTGTCCAACCTGGCTATGTCAGAGAGTCCCTAGCGGTGCTTTAATTGCACCCGCCCTGATAGCCTCCGGCGCCAGAACACAACCCCACCGAGTTGAAGGCCCCCAGCGTCTCACCCATAATACCTGCCCGGCGCACATTCGATGGAGCCCCAAGCCCAGTGCCAGTATCATCCGGGCGCTGCAGGCTACTCCCCGGCCGCTCGCGCTGTTTTGCCCCAGGGCTTCAACCGGACTTGTTATGACCGAATTCGCCGTCATCCTGCTCAGCACTATCCTGGTCAACAACTACGTGTTGGTGCAGTTTCTCGGCCTGTGCCCCTTTATGGGCGTTTCCAATAAACTGGAAACTGCCGTAGGGATGGCCGGCGCCACCACATTTGTACTCACACTGGCCTCTATCAGCGCTTACCTCGTGAACACCTATCTACTCGAGCCCTTTGGAATCGCGTATCTGCGCACCATTTCCTTTATTCTGGTTATCGCCGTCGTGGTGCAGTTTGCGCGCCTGTTTATCGAGAAAACCAGCCCGCTCATGTACCGGGTACTGGGGGTTTTCCTGCCGCTGATTACCACTAATTGTGCGGTATTGGGGGTTGCACTGCAAAATACCATGAAGGCCCATACATTTATGCAGTCCACCCTGTATGGTTTCGGTGCCGCCGTGGGCTTCTCTTTGGTTCTGATTTTATTCTCTTCCATGCGCGAGCGGCTCTTTGCTGCAGATGTCCCCCAGCCTTTTCGCGGCGCTGCAATTGGTATGGTGACCGCCGGCCTGATGTCTCTTGCGTTTATGGGCTTTAGCGGTCTGGTATAGGGTTGCGCAATGCTGGACTGGATCTCCGAACTCTCTTACCCCCTGCTGGTGCTCGGTGGCATGGCACTGGTATTCGGTGCGCTGCTGGGGTTTGCTGCAATACGTTTTAAAGTACAGGGCGACCCTCTGGTGGAGCGGGTGGATGCCCTTCTGCCGCAGACCCAGTGCGGCCAGTGCGGTTATCCCGGTTGCCGCCCCTATGCCGAAGCGATAGTCCACGGTGACGCTATCAACAAATGTCCACCCGGCGGCCAGCCCACGATCAATGCACTGGCCAATCTGCTGGATATGGAGCCCATGGCCCTGGATGCCGAACACGGCGTCGAGGATGTAAAGAAAGTCGCCTTTATTCGCGAGGCGGAGTGTATTGGCTGTACCAAGTGCATTCAAGCCTGCCCGGTGGACGCTATTGCCGGGGCCGCCAAGTTTATGCATACGGTCATTTCCGATGAATGCACTGGCTGTGATCTCTGTGTGGAGCCCTGCCCGGTGGACTGTATCGACATGGTGCCTGTAGAGACCCTTCTGCAAAGCTGGCATCCGCAGAAACCCCAGGGCGACACCCAACTGATCGCCACTGACCGCCGGAGCACGCAGAAAGAAACCAGGGGAGGTGCAGCTTGAGCCTCAATAAGAAAATACAGAATGCGCCACAGGCAACACTGCGGCGGCGCCAAGCGATAGAGGAACGGCACACTGCCCGCGAGGCACAACGGATCGCCAACGAAAAGGCACGGGAACTGCGGCCCCGTGACTTTCCCGGCGGAGTGCACCCCCCCGGGAACAAGGACCAGAGCACTGGCGAGCCCATCGGCAAGATTCCCCTGGCCGAGGATCTGGTGCTCCCCCTGCTGCAACACAGCGGCGCCAGTGCTCTGCCATTGGTTAAACTCGGTGACGAGGTATTGAAAGGTCAGAAGATCGCCGAAGCCGACGGCCTGGTAAGCTGCTCTGTGCACGCACCAAGCTCCGGCAAAGTGATTGCAATAGAACCCTGTGCTGTGCCCCACCCCTCGGGGCTGGCGGAAGATTGTATTGTGATTCGCACCAATGGCGAAGAACGCTGGTGCGAGCTGGAGCCCTGTGAGGATTTTACCCTGCTGTCACCGGTGGCACTGCTGGATAAAATTCGCGATTGCGGTATTGCCGGCATGGGCGGGGCGGGTTTTCCAACCGCGGTGAAGCTGGACCCCCACGGTGGCAGGGAAATCGATACCCTGATTATCAACGGCACCGAGTGCGAACCCTATATCACCGCCGATGATATGCTGATGCGCGAACAAGCAGAGGAGATTATCGACGGGATAACAATACTATCCTATATCCTCGATATGCCCGAACGGGTACTGATTGGCATCGAGGACAATAAGCCCGCGGCCATTGCTGCCATGCGCGCGGCTGTCAACGGTACGCGCTTTGATATTGTGGTCATCCCCACCAAATACCCATCCGGTGGTGAGAAGCAGTTAATCCAGCTTCTCACCGGTCGCGAAGTGCCCAACCAGGGGCTGCCAGCCAATGTGGGCATCGTGTGTCTGAACGTGGGCACTGCGCGGGCCGTCTATCGTGCTGTGCGCTTCGGCGAACCACTGATTAGCCGGGTGACCACCGTTGTCGGCAAGGCCCTTGAGCGGCAGCGCAATATTGAAGTGCCCATCGGCACCCCCATTCGCCATATCCTCAAGCACCACGGTATCCATCGTGGTTTGATGCAGAAGGTGATCATCGGCGGCCCCATGATGGGGTATACCATCGACGATGAGTGTGCACCTGTGATCAAGACTACCAACTGTCTGCTGGTGCCAACCAGTGAAGAACTGCCACCTGCTCCGGTCGCCCAGGCCTGCATACGCTGCGGCTTCTGCGCTGAAGCCTGTCCGGCCTCGCTGCTGCCACAACAATTGTACTGGTACGCTCGTGCCGATGATCAGGAAAAACTGCAGGCCTACAATCTGTTCGATTGTATCGAGTGCGGCGTCTGTTCCTATGTCTGCCCCAGTAGTATTCCACTGGTGCAGTATTACCGTGCCGCCAAGGGTGCTATCCGCCAGGCTGATACAGAAAGGGAAAAATCTGACCGCGCACGGGACAGATTCGAGTTCCGCAAACTGCGCCTGGAGAAGGCGGAAAAAGAAAAAGAGGCGAAGCGTGTGGCCCGGCGCAAAGTCGCAGAGCTTGCACGGGAACAGCAGAAGCAAAACCTCGAAGCTGAGGGAGCCAAAACGGACACAGGGGAGGCGGATATTGTAGCCGCCGCCCTGGCACGGATCAAAGCGCGCCAGGAGGACCCGAAGCAACTTCTCGCCCGGGCAGAGCGCTCCGCAGCCAGTGCCAAGAGTCGCGTGGAGCGCCTGAATAGCAAGCTCGAAGCCGCCACCCAAAATCAGCGCAACCAGTTGGCAGCACAACTCAAAGCAGCGGAGCTGAAATTGCAGGAGGCCCGTCACAAACTCACCCTGGCCAGGCGCCGCGCGGATCGCGATCCCGCGCGAGAACCCGGGGATGAGGAGACCAATGCTGCTGTACGCGCCATTACCAAAGCCCGGGCGGCCGCCGAAACACGCGCAGGAATGCGCAGCGCCGAGAGGCTGGCAGCGGATATCGAAGCCCTGCGCAACCGTATCCGCAAGGCCGAGGTGCGCCTGCAGAAAGCCCGCGATCAAAATGCTACAAACCTGGAAGCCTTTGAGGCCGCCCTGGATAAGCTGCAGAAGAAGTTGGAAGATAAGATGCGTGAACAACAATCCGCACAGAATGGAGAGCCGTGATGTCCCTGATGCGCGCGACCTCTCCACACGCCCGCTCCGGAGATAACACCGCCCGGGTCATGCTGCAGGTGGCCGCAGCCACCGCACCCGGCGTGCTGGCCATGGTCATCTACTTTGGCATCGGTGTACTGATCAATATCGCGCTGTCAGTCGCCACTGCCCTGTTATGTGAAGCCGCGGTGATGAGGCTGCGCGGCCGCCCGGCCGCTTTCTACCTGGGCGATTACAGCGCCTTTGTTACAGCCCTGCTGCTGGGCATCGCCTTGCCCTCCTATTGCGCCTGGTGGCTGCCAGTGGTGGGCAGCGCCGTGGCGATCGTCCTGGCCAAGCACCTGTATGGCGGTATGGGTTACAACCCCTTTAATCCCGCCATGGTTGGCTATGTCGTGCTGCTGATCAGCTTTCCTGTGGATATGACCCGCTGGGTTGGGCCAGCGGAGATTATCGGCAGCGCACCGAGCATCAGCGAAGCTATCTCCCTGGTATTTGGCAGCTATAACATTGATGGCTTTACCCGCGCCACGCCGCTGGAAATCGTGCGCCTCAATGAGTCGGTCCTGCTGTCGCAGTTATATGAAGTAGAATCGGTATTTAGCAGGGGTACCATTGCCGGGGTTGGCTGGGAGACCATCAGCTTTGGCTTCCTGCTGGGCGGCCTGTTCCTGTTGTTTCGCGGTGTGATCACCTGGCATGCGCCAGTGGCCATGCTCGCCACCCTGGCGCTGCTCTCACTGCTTTTCTATGACAGTGGCAGCTCTCTGTCAGAGGGTTCTCCACTGTTGCACCTGTTTTCCGGTGGCACCATGTTCGGTGCTTTCTTTATCATTACCGACCCGGTCAGTGGCGCTACCAGCAATAAGGGGCGCCTGATCTTCGGTGCCGGCGTGGGCCTGTTCACCTTTATTATCCGCGCCTGGGGCAGCTACCCGGATGCCGTGGCTTTTGCAGTGCTGCTGATGAACTTCGCCGCACCCACTATCGATAACTACACCCTGCCCCGCACCTATGGCCACAAGCGACCGCGCCGCGCCACCGACCTGGAGGAGCGCTGATGCTCAGACAGTCCATGTCGGCAAACGCCGCTGTCCTGACCCTGTTTGCTCTGGTGTGCGCCGCCGCCCTGGCGATTACCCAGATCACCACCCACGAATCCATTGAGCGTGCCATTCGCAAGGCGTCTGCCAAAGCGCTGCTGGAGATCATCCCACTGGACCGGCACAGCAATGATTTGTTGGTGGATACCTATCCCATCCCCAGGAGCTACTGGAGCCGGCTGGGCCTCACTCAGGGTGGCAATATCAACCTGGCGCGAGGGGAAAATGGGCGTATTTCCGCCGTGATTGTCCCCGCAATAGCACCGAACGGTTACTCCGGCCCCATCAAACTGCTGGTGGGTGTCAACCGCGACGGCACCATCGCCGGTGTCAGGGTGACCAGCCACAGGGAAACTCCCGGACTTGGAGACAAGGTAGAGTTGAAAAAAAGTGACTGGATACTGCAATTCGACGGCTTGTCTCTGAATAATCCGCCGGCCAATGAATGGAAAGTGCAAAAAGATGGCGGCGCCTTCGACCAGTTCACGGGCGCCACGATCACACCACGGGCAGTGGTCAACGAAGTGCGCCAGGTTCTGGAGTTTGTTGCCCGCTATCACGAACAGATTTTCAATGCCCCCGTCTCCAAACGTGCAGTGGAAGTGGAAAACCCCAAAGGGGATAAGACGCAAGAGGCCGAAACAAAAAAGGAAAGAAATTGATGACAACGCCCGGCTACGGAGAAATCACCCGCAATGGCCTGTGGAAGAACAACCCAGCCCTGGTGCAATTGCTGGGGCTCTGCCCGCTTCTGGCTGTGACCGGCTCTGTGGTGAACGCCATCGGTCTCGGCCTGGCAACCACTGGTGTGATCACCAGCTCGAACCTGGCTGTGTCCCTGGTGCGCCGGCAGATGCCCGATACTGTGCGTCTGCCTGCCTCGGTGATGATCATTGCCACTTTCGTCACCTGCGTCGAGCTCTTGATGAAGGCCTACACCTATGAACTCTACCTGATGCTCGGGATTTTTATACCGCTGATCGTCACCAATTGTGCCATTCTGGGACGCGCCGAGGCCTTCGCCAGCAAGAATGCGGCACTGCCTTCTTTGGTAGATGGTTTGATGATGGGTATCGGCTTTACTGCGGTTTTAATCGCGGTAGGTGCAGTGCGGGAAATCCTGGGTCAGGGTACCCTGTTTTCCAATATGGATCTTTTACTGGGCCCTATGGCAAAGGACTGGCGCATTACAGTACTGGGGAGCCACTATCCCGGCGCACTGGTCGCAGTACTCCCTCCAGGCGCTTTCCTTGTGACCGGCCTGCTGATTGCAGCAAAAAATGCCATAGATACAGGAATTGAAAAACACCGCAGCCAGAGGATTAAAATTGTGCCCGGCTCCAAGCGTGTAAGGGTTACCGGCAGGATTGTATAGTATCCGGTTACCTTGGGGCAGCTACTCAGATTTTCCTTCACTGGCCGGATGACTGCCCGCCAACATACTTGGTTGCCCCTGTATTTCAAAGCCCCACGCCAGCGGGTAAGCATATCGCAATACTGGGCATTGACCTGTGTTGGCGCCAAAAACATTCCTCAGAAAAACTGTGGCAGAACCCGATTCGTTTCTGCCATGCGTTATGTATACTTGTTCTCTTTTTAGGCGTAAAAAACTTTTTAATGGCGTAATTTTCGTGTAATTGAGTGTAATCGGTTTATTGTCTCTTTTTAAAATTCGTTTGGCTAGAATGGAGCAATCAATCAACTTGGGCTTGCTGTCAATGCCAATAAAATAAAAAGAAGGACAATACTATGACTTTAGACACTGGGAAGTCTGATCTGGTCTACCACGGGCGCCGCGCCCAGAGAGCCGATAGCCGGGTGCGCCGCAAAGCCATCCTTGAGGCCACGCTGCGACTGATCGTAAAAGAGGGTATTCGCGGAATCCGGCACCGTGCGGTAGCCCGTGAGGCCAGTGTTCCTCTGGCTGCCACAACCTATTATTTTAAAGATCTCAATGATCTTATCAGCGACGCATTTACGTATTTTGTAGAGCAGGGACTGGAGAGTACGCGCCAACTGCAGGAAGAAAGTTTCAGCACTGCACGCAGCCTCTCCGCACAGGAACGCCTGTCCCACAGCAGCCATAAATTACTAGTCCAACAGCTGACACGGTTTATTCTCATCCACATACGCAGCCAGGCAAAGAGCAGGGATGAACGCTTGATTGAACTGGCATTTCGCAATGAAGCGCTGCGCAATGAGCAGTTGACCCGTGCCGTGCAAATGTCTAATCAGGCCAAAGAAAACCTGATTCAGGAATTCTTCCATTTGCTGGGGCTGACAGACCCTGAAGCCGCAGCCCAAATTACGCACGGTACAATCCTAAAGCTGGAATACGAAATCCTGAGCGGTTCCATAGCCCTCGATTCCCCTCTGCTCGAGCGCACGGTAATCATGATGGTCCGCGGCTTGATTCCCACCGTCGTACCAGTTGTCGAAGCCGCAGCTTACGGCTGATTCCCGTTTAAGTGAAGCGGGCCGAAAGGCATTGCCACTCAAGCACTGTTCCGGCCTCCGTTCCTTCAACAGCACGCAGAGGTGAAACTTTTCGTACTCGCACCAGCTTATAAACAAGTGCCCTGCATGGCGGCCACCCACTGGCGCAACAATTCTGCCCCCTCTTCGTGCACAAGACTGCGCCCCAATTCTGGCATCATGGCGCCAGGATCAACAGATTCGACACGAAAATTGAGGATTGAGCTGTCCGGCTCCCCCGGCACTATGGCAAACAAGCGTTCACCACTGCCAGTGCCCGCCGCCACAGGTGGTTTGCACAAGCCCAGTCTGCGCCAGTCTGTCTCACTGTGATTGAGCATCAGCCCGGAGGTATCAGCCGCACCAGCCGGGTTGTGGCAGTGGCCGCAATTGATATCCAGGTAGGCACGCGCCCGCGCCTCCAGCGGTAAATCCATATTGGAGAAACTGGCCAGGCCGGGGAGGCTGTCAAGTTCTGGCAGCCCGCTGAGATACCCTATCTTCTGCCAATACACCAGCTGATTCTCGCTGCCATGGCGATAGGCATACTGCTTGTTCAAATGCCTTGCCCTGGGACCCAGTGGCGAAATTTCCCTGCCGGTAAAATTGTCTGCATGACACCCGGCACACTGATTTGCATCGGGCACGACATAGTTAAATTCAGAAATGTCTCCTTCCGTTGCTTTCAAGTGCAAGCGGCTGACATCGCCGGCAATCTCCAAAACCGCCTCGGTCTGGGCCTGATTCCATACATAGGGAAGGGCCTGCCAGCCATACTCACGCCTGACCAACAGACGGGTTTCCATCAGGCGTACCCGCGCCATGTCCAGTGCCTCTCCAGCCCGGCCAGGTGCATAATCATCGGCAAAACTGTCTGTGCGCAGTACAGTGCCATCATCTCCCTTTGGATAGTAGAAAGTTTTACTCAATATAGTACCGACCGGATACTCGAATTGCTCCTCACCATATATCGCGGAGGTTCCAACCGGCATCCAGACCGTGCGTAATTTATGGGCGTAATCAGTAAATAGCCCTGTGTTCAGATCGTAAGGTACCACCCCGGTGTTAGGCGTTAAGGCACCGTCAACAACTTCAATCAAGTGCCACTCACTAAGACGCGCCGGTATGGCATCTATACCAAACAGCGCAACTTGCGGCCGTGGTTTTTCACAGCCACTCACACCAGATAACACTACGGTGAGTACCAGCCCTGCAAGACTGCCTCGTAATAGCCAACTACGCATTTGTACCCTCTAGAACTGCCAAGTGGTCATCCTCTTCTTGCTCCGTTTCCGGCTGGTCAAAATCCAATGTAATCTGAGGCAGTTTATTGAGATGACATTTGTGGGGCGCAATATCGGTGGAAATATTCTTATATCCGTTGCTAAAATCCACATTGATGATTCCTGCATCCCCATTGTCCATACAGAGTCTCAGATCTCCAGGCAACTTTCCGTTAATCAGTTTCTCGGGGTTAATAACACCGTCCCAGAGCACATCGGGAAGACTGCCATTCAAACCAAACTTAGTGAGTTTAAGTGCCTTTAGCTCCAAGTGATCTGGGGAAGTGCCACCTCCAGCAAACCGATTGTTGTAGATGTAAATACCTTCAGGGTAGGGATCGAAATCTTTTTGCGTGGATTTATCGCTATAGTAGCCAGCGGTAAAATAACTACTTACCACAATGTTGGCAGTGTCGTTATCGGCTATTTCGTTATCAAATATCTCCACATTGTCATTTGAATTAATGACCACTCCAGACCCAGCGGGAACCGCAGCTACGGGTGTCCCCTCGTGACCAAAATTTTCTGTATTATTTTTAAATATTTTATTGTTGTATATGCGGGTGCTGTGCCCAGGCTGCGGCAGGTTTGGCATATTGAAAACCAGAACACCCCCGGTATTGTTTGTCGCCTCATTGCCATACACATCCGCACCAATAGTATTTTCTATCTCTATGCCTGCAACGTTAAATTCAGCGCGATTATTGCGCACAATAACATTGCGCGATTGCCCCACGTAGATTCCCGCATCCGATGCGCCAATCGCAACAGAGCCCTCGACCAGAGTATTTTTGGTCTGCACCGGATAGATACCATAAGCGCCGTTTTCTGTCGCGGGACCGTTGGTCCACTCAACACGAATATTGCGAATAACGATATTCTCACCTTCATTAACTTTGAGTGCATCACCAATGGTGTCTTCAATGGCCAGATTTTCAATAGTGAAATTACTGGCATTGACCAGTAACCCTTCTGCTCCCTGTATCTGATTTTTAAACGACAAGATTGATTTATCCATTCCCGCACCGCGAATGGTCACTCCGTCGATATTCAGAGAAAGACTGCGATTGAGCTGGAATTTCCCCTCGGGTATCTGCACAACATCTCCGGGCTTTGCTGAAATAAGCTGTCTGAGCAGTTGTTTTTGAAAATCGGAATCTACTGCGGCATCAACCACATTTGACCGATCTGTTTTATCATCTTGAGAGCACGCTGAGGCAAATACCATCACCAGGATCACTCCCATGCAAGACAAGGTTTTCATGCTTTTTCCTTTATTCGGATTATTGTCTGTAGCTGCTTGAATCAAGTATCAATAAGTACGATTGTACCAACTAAATCGCGCAAAATAACAACCATACGCAAGCCTGTTGATAGTATCCAACCCTTATTCCCGCTTCAAGGCACAATTGTGTACCCGCTTCCCCGTCAGGTATTTCATCAACCTCTTGTATTGCTACCGTTGAGAGACCCACGCGGCGATACAGAACGAGCTGGTTTTCAAGTAATCGCGCCGACTGCAGGTTGGTGGCACAGCCTCGCCCCATTGCCAAAAACCGGCAATCGGTTTTTGGCTGCCTGGTCATACAATTTTATGACTGATCCACCACGGCTTCTAAGTCCTGACCACCAATCCAAATGGCATACCGGCAATTTGCTATTGACGCAGATCAATTCATCTCTATAATTTTCAGAAATTTCTGAAACTTTAGAAAATGATACTTTCCAGCCAAACCCAGGCCTTTGTTCTGCATTTCGGTGAGATGGGCAGCCGCTGGGGATTTAATCGCACCGTCGGCCAACTGTTTGCTCTGCTTACCATCCACTCCAGCCCTCTCAACGCCGAGCAATTGGCCAAGGCCCTGAAAATCAGTCGCAGTAATGTCAGCATGGGCCTCAAAGAATTACAGGCCTGGCGCCTGGTGGAACTACATCACCAACCCGGGGACCGCAGAGACTACTTTACCACCGCCGGCTCCATCTGGGATCTGGCCCGCACAGTGTTTGCAGAGCGCCGCAAGCGAGAGTTGGACCCCACTTTGAGTTTGCTGCGCCAACTACTGCTCAGCGAGCCCCAGGACAAACAGGATAGCCAGGCTCAGGAGAAAATTCAGGAGGTTTACAGCCTGCTGGAATTACTAGAAGAATTTTCCAACACCTTGAGCAAACTAGAACACAAGGATCTGCTTAAATTGATGAAGCTGGGCTCCGGTATTAGCAAACTGCTGGAGTTCAGAAGCAAAATGAGCGGGGGTGTGCCAAGCGCCAAACAAAAGCACTCCCCCTGAATCCAAGGGTCTTTGCAACTTTACGCCTTAAAACAATGCAGGAAATCTTGAGTGGGTATTTTCTGGGCATGGCAAACGGAAATGCCGCCTATCCTGCACCGATATACCAGTCCGAGAACACCGCTCGGGGCACACAGCTTCCAGGGATTTTTGGACAACAACCCAGCCGCTCGGAAAGAGCCGCTTGGTGATCCTGTTAACACAATGTCCGACCAGAAGAGGTTTCCATGCTAGATACTTTGATCCTCTCCAGAATACAGTTCGCCGCCAATATCAGCTTCCATATCCTCTTTCCCACGATCACTATCGCACTCGCCTGGATCATTGTTTTTTTCAAGGTGCGCTACGATCAGACCAACAACCCCATTTGGATGCGCGCCTACCGTTTTTGGGTCAAGGTATTTGCCCTGACCTTCGCCCTTGGGGTAGTCAGCGGTATCACGATGTCTTTTCAGTTTGGTACCAACTGGCCGGGATTTATGGCGCAAGTGGGGAATATCGCCGGGCCACTTTTGGGTTATGAGGTGCTCACAGCATTTTTCCTGGAAGCCACTTTCCTCGGTATTATGCTGTTTGGCATCAAGCGCGTTCCCAGTAAAGTACATACATTCTCCGCATTTGTTGTAGCATTTGGCACCACGCTCTCGGCCTTTTGGATCATTGCACTCAACTCCTGGATGCAGACCCCCGCTGGCTTTGAACTGCGCGGGGGTGTCGCTTACCCTGAGAGTTGGCTGGATATTATTTTTAACGCCTCCTTTCCCTATCGCCTTACTCATATGCTGTTGGCCTCCGGGTTGACCGCAGCTTTCTTTGTCGCAGGCATCTCCGCGTACCGTATCCTGAAGGGAGATCCCAAGCGTGCACCGCGCCTGACCCTGAAGACCGGTCTGATACTGGCAGCGGTATTTATTCCTGTGCAAATCTTTGTGGGGGATTTACACGGCCTGAATACGCTTGAATATCAGCCGCAAAAAGTGGCGGCCATGGAAGGTGCCTGGAAAACGGAAAGCGGGGCGCCCCTACTGCTCTTCGCCATTCCCGACGGCAAGGAAAAAACCAATCATTTCGAGATTGCCATTCCCAAGATGGCCAGCTTGATCCTCACCCGCAACCTGGATGGAGAAGTCAAAGGCATTGAAGAGTTTCCCGGTGATCACCCACCGGTAGCGCCGGTATTTTTCGCCTTTCGGGTTATGGTCGGCATGGGCCTCATTATGCTGGTCGTGTCCTGGGGGGGCTGTTACCTGCTGTTGCGACGCAAGGAATTACCCCATTGGGCACTGAAAACCCTGGTAGTAATGACCTTCTCCGGCTGGGTGTCCACCCTGGCCGGCTGGTACGTTACCGAAATCGGTCGCCAACCCTGGCTGGTTACAGGGGTACTGAAAACCGCCGACGCTGTTACCCAGATACCTGCCTCGCGTGTCGGTCTCTCCCTGGCCCTGTACCTCATTGTCTACGCCATTTTGCTATTCGCCTACATACACACATTAAAAGTAATGGCATTGAAATCCGTCAAAGTGGAAGAATTTGAAACCGAGGAACCCCAAGCCGGAGGAAGCCTGACCAACCTGCCCAACTCAACCCAAAAGCATTCCAAGGGAGAGCCTCAATGAGTGAGAGCGCCTCTGCAGCCACCTATTGGTTACCGGTTGTCTTCATCGGCCTGATGGGCCTGGCAGTTCTGGTCTACGCAGTGCTGGACGGTTACGATCTGGGCGTGGGCATTCTTCTGCCCCTGGGTGAACAGGAAGAGTCACAGCGGGATATCATGATCGCATCTATCGGACCTTTCTGGGATGCCAACGAAACCTGGCTGGTGCTGGCCATTGGCCTGCTGCTGATCGCCTTTCCCATGGCCTATAACCAGGTGCTCATGCACCTGTATATACCCGCTGCGATTATGCTCATAGGACTGATAATGCGCGGAGTGGCTTTCGACTTTCGCACAAAAGCTGCGGTGAATCACAAGTTGGCCTGGGACAGGATCTTCAAGGCGGGATCTCTCACCACCAGCCTCGCCCAGGGCTATATGCTGGGCCTGTATGTAATGGGGTTCAGGTCGGGCTGGGAGACTCAAATATTCTCCGCGGTCAGCGCCCTGGGCGTGACCGCCGCCTACAGCTACCTGGGGGGGGCGTGGCTGATCCTGAAAGCCGAAGCAGAACTGCAGAAACGTGCGGCACGCTGGGCGCGTCGCGCCGGGCGCGCAATGCTGGTGGGAGTGATCGCTGTGTCCGCAATCAACCCCCTGGTCAATCCCAGTGTCTTCGACCGCTGGTTCACTTACCCACTGGTCATGTTTGTCCTTCTGATCCCAACCCTGTGTTTCCTGGCGTTTATTTTCAATGACTTTCTACTTGCACGAGTCCCCAAAACCAATGACAGGCACAGCGCAGTGCCATTCGCCACGGTGGTGATTATTTTCTTAATGTGCTTTATCGGGCTGGCATTCAGTTTCTATCCCGATATAGTGCCGGGGCAATTGAACATCTGGCAGGCGGCCAGTGCCAATGCCTCTCTCCAGTTTATTTTGGTGGGCGCGTTGATTGTGATACCGTTTATTCTTGGATATACCGCTTTTTCCTATTGGGTGTTTCGCGGTAAATCGACAAAGCTGCGCTACCACTAACAGAAAAAAATCCATTTACGAAATCTTTACTTAACCAAATTATTTCTTTTAATTCGGAACTATCCCACAAATCTAACAAAATTCTCTTGCTCTTCGAAATTGGTACGATGATAATGATCACTTCCAGAAGACAATTTTTTACAAGGAAGTAAAGCGCATTTTTAGCACGTACTAGTCTGCGCTTGTCTAAGGGGGGAATGCAACTTGAATCAAATTGATCGATGCGCTACCATCCGGCGCGATACTGCCAGTCCACGCAAGCCTCAACGTAAAAACGGTCGCGAGAAGTACGAAAAGCTCCTCGACGCACTGGAAACGCTGATTTCCGACCAGGACTCTACTGATATCAGTCTGGCCAACTTAAGCCAGGTAGCCGGAGTTCCCGCAGCCTCTGTCTATCATTTTTTTCCCAGTGTAGATGCCAGTCTCACCGCACTGGCCGAGCGCCACTACAAATCTTTTGGCGATTTGGTACTAGAATATTCAGATTTTCTGCCTACGGAAAGCTGGCAGGATATGCTCTACCAGCTTTGCGATCTGGTGCGCAACTACTACGAGGACAATATTTCTGCATTAAAGGTGCACTATGGCCCGCAGTCCAGCTGGGCACTACGCCAGTTGCAGATGGAAAATAACTGGCGCCTTGCCGATACTCTGATTAAGAATCTGTCTCGCGAGTTCGAGTTACCACCATCACAGGACTGGCGCGACCGCTTTATGTGCGCCATCAACATCAATGATGCCTTTTGTTCCCAGGCTTACTCGCGCTTTGGACGAATTACCAACGAAGCCGCAGCCGAAGGAAAGCGGGCGGCAGCAGCCTATCTGAAACTGTATCTGGGAGAACTGCTGCAGCGGCGTCAGTTGCGCTTTGCCCCCATGGAAGCATCGGCCTGAGGCATTCGCAGGCACTTGCACAGCAAACCCCGGGTGGCGAACCCGCCATCCGACAATTTCTGTTATCGGTTTTATTTTTTCTCTTGCGCCAGCCTATTCTTTCAGACGCTTATTGTATTTGTATTTTTTCACAGTTTTCTAGCAGCATCCCAACTGCTGAATTGCTCTTTGGATAAAACCATTGCCTGCACCAGTAAACATCCTGTTTCCTATCCACAGTTTCCGCAAAGCATGTTCTCAACCCCACTTCACAACTGACTGTCAGATCACTGCTGTACAATCCCTTGAGGAAAATCATTTTCCCACATTAATCCAGTATTTCAGCGCAGGCTGACAACCCAGTTGCGGAAGCCATCTTTGGGCGTCATCTCTTTCCCGCACTCTGCAGAAACTGCCAGTTTGTGACTGCTCGGACCTAAACTAGAATAGAAAGCACAATTCTAACTGAGCCAGGTGGAGGTTCTATTATGTCCATAGCCTCACACGAACTGTTGCTGGATTTTCCCGAATATGCCGATATTATCAGGCGCCTGCTCAACGAAGACATGAATTTCAAATTGGAAAACGATCTTTACCAAAGGCTGGACAAACGGATTCGCGGGCTTCAGGAAAGCGGTATCGGCACTGACGACGATCACTATGCCAGCCTGAAAAAACAGCGAGCCTACCTGAAGCAACATCTGTATAACCGCATTATTGGCACTATTACGCATCACTAGGCTGGTGCAAACTTTTTTCTGGACATCGCCAGCACCCCTCAGCATACTCAACAGGAGTGACAATCAGACCGGGTAGGTAGTGCCATGCAACTCTATTTGACCTATTCCTCCCCTTTTGCCCGCAATGTTCGTATCGTGGTCTATGAACACGGGCTACAATCTTGTGTCTCGGAGCACTTCTCCCACCCATTTCATAATGGCAAAGAGTTAACCTCCAGCAATCCTCTCGGCAAAGTGCCCTGCCTGAGCTTGGATAATGGAACTACCATTATGGATAGCGAAGTCATCTGCGCCTATCTGGACAAACAGTTGGGCGACGGCCGTTTAAGCAAAGCCCTGGACAATGACTGGAACCTGAAAACACTTTACAGTGCCGGCACCGGGCTTATGGAGACACTGGTATTTCGGCAGGTGGAAAAGGTACGGGAGCGAGAGGGGTTGGCCTCAGAATTTTGGTGGCAACGCTATAATAACGCAATTGTTCGCACATTGAATTTTTTCGAATCCAGAATTGCCCAGCTCCCCGATACACTCAGCCTACTTCATATCAACCTTGGCTCTGCGTTGTCTTACCTGGACTTCCGGCACGAAGATTTTGAATGGCGTAGTGAGCGGCCACAGTTAGCTGTTTTTTCCAAGAATCTGGAAGCACTTGAAAGCTTCAGCGCCAATACCCTGCACGAATAGCCCCAACCTTCCCACTTTGGCCGGATATTCCCATCCTGTCAGGAAGTTGTTCACTAAACTGTCATATCCACCTCCGCTAACCCGAGCACTCTAGTGGCGTAACTATGGCCTGACACTTTGCGGATGGATTTTCCTTTAGGATATTCGCAAGTTACCGGGTGTATTGAATCATCCTGGCCGATCCTGTGCCGACAGCCACAACCCACTGCTGAAATGAAAGAGCTGACAAGTTTCCACTGGTAAAAAATACCCAATGTATGATTTATTTCTACAACAACAGAAAAACCTTATATAGTAAAGAGCTGAGGTCTGCATTTCTTACTTAGATGGAGATGATTCTGATGTTAATAAAAAAAAATTATTTTTATGTCGCTTTGTTACTCAATCTATTCATACTGGCGCCAGTAAGCTTCGCTGCCACTGAGGAGGAAGTTGTAACTGCTCCCGTAACCCGTGAAGGCCCCGTTAAGGGGCAGCCAAAGTCAAACCTGTTTTGGTGGCCAGATCAACTTGATCTCAGACCCCTTCGCCAACACTCTCCCAAGTCCAACCCCATGGGCGAAGACTTTGATTATGCCGAGGCATTCAAAACCCTCGACCTCAAGGCGGTAAAGAGTGATATTGAGGTACTGTTAAAGACCTCCCAGGATTGGTGGCCGGCAGATTTTGGCCACTACGGCCCATTCATGATCCGTATGGCCTGGCATAGCGCTGGAACCTACCGGATCGGCGACGGTCGCGGTGGCGCCCGCGGTGGGCAACAGCGATTCGAGCCCCTCAACAGCTGGCCGGATAACGCCAGTCTGGATAAAGCACGGCGACTCCTTTGGCCAATCAAGCAGAAATACGGTCGCAAGTTGTCCTGGAGTGACTTGATGATTCTCACCGGCAATGTCTCCCTGGAATCCATGGGCTTCAAGACTTTCGGTTTTGCCGGCGGCCGGGAGGATGACTGGGAGCCGGACCTGGTCTTCTGGGGACCTGAAACCACCTGGCTCGCTGACGAGCGTTACACGGGAGATCGCAATCTGGAAAAACCCCTTGGCGCGGTGCAGATGGGCCTGATTTATGTAAACCCCGAGGGGCCCAATGGCAAACCAGATCCAATCGCTGCCGCCAAGGATATTCGCGATACCTTCGGTCGTATGGCCATGAACGATGAAGAAACAGTGGCACTGATTGCCGGTGGTCATACTTTTGGCAAAACCCACGGTGCGGTCAAGGCGGATTGTCTGGATCCCGAACCCGCAGCCGCACCCATAGAACAACAGGGGCTCGGTTGGAAAAACAAGTGTGGCAAAGGCAATGCAGAGGACACCATGACCTCTGGACTGGAGGGTGCATGGTCGGCCGCGCCCATTAACTGGAGCCAGCAATATCTGAACAATCTGTTTAACTTCAATTGGGTAAAAACAAAAAGTCCCGCCGGAGCCGTTCAGTGGGTACCCGACGATCCCAGTGCAGCCAACCTGGTGCCGGATGCCTTCGATAAAAATAAGCGCCATGCGCCCATTATGTTTACAACCGACCTGTCACTGAAGTTTGACCCGATTTACAAGGAAATTGCCCAACGCTTTCGGGACAACCCGGAAGAATTTCAGCGTGCTTTCGCCAGGGCCTGGTTTAAACTCACACATCGCGATATGGGCCCCCGAGCACGTTATCTCGGTATTGAAGTCCCGGACGAGGATCTTATCTGGCAGGACCCAGTACCAAAAGTGGATCATCCCCTGATCAATGACGAGGATATCTCCCAGCTCAAATCCAAAATTCTCGATTCAGAATTGAGCATACCGGAACTGGTGAGAACCGCCTGGGGATCAGCTTCCACCTTTCGCGGCTCGGACCTGCGCGGTGGCGCAAATGGAGCGCGTATACGGTTGGCACCCCAAAAGGACTGGCCCGTCAATGATCCCGATGAGTTGGCCAAGGTGCTGGCAAAACTGGAAGAGATCCAGCAGGATTTTAATAATGCGCAATCCGGTGGTAAAAAGGTATCCCTCGCAGATATCATCGTCCTTGGTGGATCGGCAGCTGTGGAAAAAGCAGCCGAGGCAGGCGGGCATAAGATTGAAGTGCCCTTTACACCGGGTCGGACAGATGCCTCTCAACAACAAACAGACATCAAGTCTATAGCAATGCTCGAACCAGTTGCCGATGGCTTTCGAAACTATTTCGGTTCAGGTAACGGCAGATCCCCAACCGAGTGGCTGGTGGACCGCGCAAGCCTTCTTACCCTCAGCGTGCCCGAAATGACGGTTCTTATCGGCGGCATGCGCGCCCTCAACGCCAATACCAAACAAACCCCGTATGGCGTCTTCACTGATCGTCCTGGGACTTTGTCCAACGATTTTTTTGTCAATCTGCTGGATATGTCTACCGAGTGGTCAAAGTCAGAGAAATCGAAAGGGATTTATGAGGGACAGGACCGCAAGACCGGTGAACCCAGATGGAGTGCAACTTCCGTGGACCTGATTTTTGGTTCTAACTCTGAGCTGAGAGCTGTCGCCGAAGTGTATGCTTCCAATGATGCCCAGGAAAAATTCGTAAAGGATTTTGTCAGTGCCTGGACCAAAGTAATGAATCTGGATCGTTTCGATCAAGACAATACTTGACCAGAAGGAAAAGCAATAACGCAATCAGGTTAAATTCTTGGCCGACGGAAAAGGTGTTGGCGGCAAAAAAACTCACTGTTAGCAAACCGGGCAATCGTGCCCGGTTTGTTTATTGAGTGGGATCATTCCAGCACCGAAACAGATTGTCTGGGCAGAACTGCTTGGGAGGAGCGGCTACCAAATACAGGCACATACTTTTACTGCCATTAAAGGGTCCAGTATCTCGAAGCCCTGGAGACATCTCTCAAACTGCCGGATAAACAGCCCTCAACGACCATTGCCAAGGTGGCGATCAAAGAAATCCTTGATCAAGGTATACTGGTGAATTCGGGTTTTTTTGCCGCGCAAACCGTGCTTCTTGCCCGGATAGGTCATCAACTCAAACTGCAGGCCCTTATCCTGCAACTGCTTGATCAACTGCGTGGTGTTGGTGAACAGCACATTGTCGTCCGCCATACCATGGTAGACCAACAAATTTCCCTGCAAACCTTCCGTATAGGGGAAAACGGAAGAGGCACGGTAGGCATCTCCATCAGAATTCGGATTGCCCATATAGCGCTCGGTGTAATGGGTATCGTAGAGCGACCAGTCTGTAACCGGTGCACCGGAAACACCTGCTTTAAAATATTCGCCTGCTTTAAACAGGCTCATCAAAGCCATATATCCGCCATAACTGTGGCCATAAATGCCAATATTGTCTTTGTCCACAAAAGGCAGTGAACGCAGGAATTTCACACCGGTTATCTGGTCTTGCACCTCGGGACCGCCCATATTCTTGAATATGGGGTTTTCAAACGCAGAACCCCGATTCGCAGAGCCGCGGTTATCCAGGGAGAATACAATATAGCCCTGCTGAGCCATATACTGATTAAACTCCCTATCCCAATTCTTGGTCACCACCTGCGCATGGGGGCCGCCATACACATAAACCATAACCGGGTAACGTTTATCCGCGTCAAACTCCGCAGGCTTGTAAAGGCGGTAGTGCAGTTGATGCCCCTGAGGTGCCTGGATAGTACCGAACTCGGGGAAAATCCAGTCGCTCATATAAGGATGCAAAGGATGTCCTTTGACAACCGCATTTTCCTCCAACCAGGTAACCCGCTCACCACCGCTTCGGTGCAGGCTGACCTGGGGTGGGGTATCTATGTTGGAGAATGTATCGATATAACCCGAGGCATCCTCGGCAAACTTAATTCTGTGCATGCCGGGTCGTTTGGATAAACGCTGAATTTCTTCCTCGCCCTGTAAGGGTACTGCATACAGATGTCGCTCTAACACAGTATCCTTGCGCCCTGTGAAATAAACCAGTCCAGCTTTTTCATCTACCGCTTCCAACTCATCGACCACCCAATCCCCGGAGGTTAACTGCTTAAGCAGCTTGCCTGTCAGCGTGTAAAGGTAGAGATGCCTGTACCCATCCCTCTCGGAGGACCAGATAAATTGATCACTACCTTCCAGGAAATACAAGTCATCGTTGAGATTAACCCAAGTATCACTGGATTCTGTCAGGAGGACACGGGAGGTACCAGTTTTCAGATCGAAGAGGCGCAATTCCAGCTTTTGCTGGTCGCGGGACTGCCATTGGAAACTCAGCAAGTCCTCCCGCGCCCATTTCACCCGGGGGATATAGATATCCGGTGTCTTACCAAGATTTATCCAGCGGGTTTTGCCGGACTCTACCTCTATCACCCCCAGGCGGATTTTTACATTGGCGCGGCCAGCAGCCGGATAGCGCTGGCGAATGATATCAATGCGATCCGCATAGATTTCGCTGCGGGTTACTTCATCCACTGGCGACTCATCCACTTGCAGAAAAGCGATATAGCGATCATCCGGGGACCACCAATAGCCGGTCATACGGCCCATTTCCTCCTGGGCAACGAATTCCGCCATGCCATTTTTGATCGGCCCTTCGCCATCGGTTGTCAGGGGGCGTTCCGCTCCGCTTGCCAGATCAACAACGAAAATATCCTGTTCGCGAATAAAAGAGACCTGCCGCCCCAAAGGGGAAACACGCACATCGGTCTCGAACACTTCCGTTTCAGTCAGCCGCTGTGCGGATCCGGTCTTCAGCTCGTAGTAGTAAATATCTCCGGCAAGGGGAAACAGCAGGGACTCACCATCCTCAGACCAGCTGTAGCCCATAATGCCACTTCCATAGAGACGTTGTCGTTCCCGCCGAGCCTTTTCCTCATCGGACAGGGTTTCAGCGCCACTGTGCAGATTGTCGGAATTCACCAGTATACGGGATTGACGATCGGCAATATTGTACTCCCACAAATCGTAGCGGTTGTAGTCATCTTCACGGCCTTTCAGAAAGGTCACGCGACGGCCATCGGGTGAATACTCCAGCGCACGGGGAACAGACCCTTTCAAGGCGGGGTCGGAGAACAATCGCTCAATAGTAAGCGGCTTTGCAGAACCAACTCCCGAAAAAACAACACTTATTAGTGCAAGCAACATTCGTTTCATAGGGCAACTCTTTATTAGAAGGACTTACCAATCCGCCCGTGAAGTGATTGGCACACAGCCACTAGGAGAGCGGGACTCATCAATACCCCTGCACTCGGGCAGACTGTGGAGCCAGTGCAACACAGGAAATGGCTATGGTCAGCTGGCGCGAGCCCTCGCGATACAGACTGCACCGCGCGATGGCATCCCTACTTCAAGGGCACAAAGCCAGTGGGTTGTAAAAACCCGATTAAACTGGTGAATAAACAATACTATAGATCTCTCAGCAAGGCATCAGTTTCTATTAAGGACTCTCCTGCAAAAAGAGGTGCATAGTGCCTCAGGGTAACTGACAAACACTCCTGCTACTATCACAAGCTTTTTTAGGTTTTGGTTCTGCTTAAGCAGCCTTGGCAGTGCTTTGATCTTACCCCGGCTTCAGCAGATCCGGGGTAAAATGAACAAGTGTCCTCTCTTATTGACTGCACTATCAGTTGTTAATTGGAGGTAATCGTTTCTTTCCTTTTTAAGGTTAAGCAATTCCCCTTGAGAACCCCCATTCCATAAAAGTTCAACGTGTACTTTCAAGGCGATTTCTCAACAAAAAATCCGCATGAAAGCGCAAATGTGCCTCTATAAAAGAGGCAATGAAATAATAACTGTGGTCATAGCCAGTATGGCGCTCCAGCCGAATCGGATAACCACAGGCTTCAGCGGCCATCTGCAGGGCTTCAGGCCGCAACTGCTGTTTGAGAAATTCGTCCTCTTCCCCCTGGGAAATGAACAGGGGCCGGTGAAGGGTCGCACGGCCTACCAGCACTGTCGCGTCGTACTCCTCCCAGCCGGTGGTATCGGCTCCCAGGTAAGCACCCAGTGCTTTTTCACCCCAGGGGCAAGCCATGGGGTTGCAGATCGGACTGAAAGCCGAGATAGAAGTGTAACACTCGGGGTTCCTCAACCCGATCACCAGAGCACCATGCCCCCCCATGGAGTGCCCACTGATTGCGCGGCGCTGATTTATCGGAAAATTGGCCTCGATCAATAGCGGCAATTCCTCTACGATATAATCATACATTTGGAAATGTTGCTTCCAGGGCGTCTGTGTGGCATTGACATAAAAACCCGCCCCTTGACCCAGATCATCAGCCGGATCATCAGCGACGTCCATTCCCCGAGGACTAGTATCCGGCATCACCAGAACAATGCCCAGTTCGGCGGCCATACGCTGGGCACCGGCTTTCTGGCTGAAATTCTCGTCCGTACAGGTGAGGCCGGAGAGCCAGTAGAGAACCGGATATCGGTGCCCAGGTTCCCGGTCGGCAGTCTGAGGCAGGAAAATGGAGAATTGCATCGGGCAACTCAGGACCTTAGACCAGTGTCGATATTGCTGCTGCAGGCCGTCAAAAGATTTGGTACCACTGACAAGTTCGAGAGACATATTCCTATTTCCACTCACGCTTGGTCGTAATGAATAACACTGCGAATGCTTGTGCCTTCGCGCATTAAATCGAAAGCGTCATTGATTTTTTCCAACGCCATGGTATGGGTAATAAAGTCATTCAAATGAAATTCCCCCGCCAGGTAACGCTCTACATATTCCGGCAGTTCTGAACGGCCCTTTACGCCACCAAAAGCTGTGCCACGCCAAACCCGACCGGTTACCAGTTGGAATGGGCGCGTGCAGATTTCCTGTCCGGCACCGGCAACCCCGATAATGACAGATTCTCCCCAGCCTTTGTGGCAACATTCCAAAGCAGCGCGCATCACCTGCACATTGCCAATACATTCAAAGGAGTAATCCACACCGCCATCAGTCAGATCAACAATCACCTCCTGAATGGGTTGTTCATAATTATTAGGATTCACACATATCGTTGCACCCAGTTTTTTTGCTAGTAAAAATTTATCCTCATTCACATCAATGCCAATAATCCGCTCAGCGCCAGCCATTTTAGCGCCGATCACCGCAGACAGACCTATGCCTCCCAGACCGAAAACCGCCACGGTAGAGCCCGATTCAACTTTTGCGGTATTCATCACCGCACCAATACCGGTGGTAACGCCACAGCCGAGCAGGCACACTTCTCTAAGTGGTGCCTCGGGGTTAATTTTGGCCAGGGAAATTTCTGGCAAAACTGTGTACTCGGAGAAGGTAGAAGTCCCCATATAATGATAAATAGGCTGGCTATTGATGGAAAAGCGGCTAGTGCCATCCGGCATCAGTCCCTTACCCTGTGTGGTACGAATTTTTTGACACAAATTGGTTTTCCCAGACAAACAGAACTTGCACTCACTACACTCAGGCGTATACAGGGGAATGACATGATCTCCAACCTGCAAACTGGTAACGCCCTCGCCTACCGATTCGACAATCCCCGCCCCTTCGTGGCCGAGGATTGCAGGGAATACACCCTCCGGATCTTCCCCGGACAATGTGAAGGCATCGGTATGACAAACCCCGGAAGCCGTCAACTTGACGCGAGCCTCGCCTTTTTGTGGAGGCATCACCGCGATTTCCTCAATGGAAAGGGGATTACCCGCTTTCCAGGCCACAGCAGCTTTGCAGCGGATGTTATCCGTTCCCATGAATCTTTCCTACTGATACCAGTTAAACGAAACTGGCGTTCAGCATAACTCGTCACCGTGAGCGAGGCAAAAGGGCGGTGGAAGGGGCGTGTGCAGCTGCCCGGAAAACACACATCATTCCCCACTGGTATTAGAGTGATAGAGATTGCCGTCAAACCGACCTTAGCCAATCGATATGTCTAGAAGGATAAAAGGGCTGATTTAACAAGCCCAACATGCAGACCGAACCCGACAAACCGCTGTTGGGTCCCAATCAGTGTATTTCACGTTGATATTTACGCCACTGCAAAGGGGAACTGCCGTGAATGCTCCGAAAAGCTTTTGAAAAAGCGCTGATATCCGTATAACCCAGGCTTGCAGAGAGCAAACCGATATCAATGCTGGAGGCGCGCAAATGCCAGCGCGCTGTCTCCATACGCGCTTGCTGTAAGAGCTGCCTGAAAGAGGTTCCCGAGTCAC
Organism: Microbulbifer sp. 2205BS26-8; assembly: GCF_030731025.1. Classification (NCBI taxonomy): domain Bacteria; kingdom Pseudomonadati; phylum Pseudomonadota; class Gammaproteobacteria; order Cellvibrionales; family Microbulbiferaceae; genus Microbulbifer; species Microbulbifer sp. 2205BS26-8. The sequence goes on from NZ_JAVAMR010000019.1 coordinate 33,832, forward strand.
TCAAGCGTCGCTGCAAAGTACGCATCGGCACGTCCATCAATTGGGAAATCTGCGCCAAACTGTGCTGCTTGGCACCCAGTGTTTGTAAAATCAGGGTGCGTACCTGCGCGGCGATATCCCCCTGGTATTGCTTGATCAGCCCATGGGTAAATTTCTCGAAGTAATTGATCAGGCTGGGGGCGGGGGTGTTGATTGGGCGACGCAACAAAGTGGCATCAAAAATTAGACAATCCCGCTCCTGAGCAAACAGCACCTCAGCATCGAAATACTCCCGATAACGCTGCATAGAGGAAACCGGGGTATGGCGAAACAACACCTGCAAAGGACGGATGTCTGTACCCGCCAGCTCTCGAAACAATCTGCAGGCAGCGCCCATCGCCAACTCACTGTATTGATCTGTGTCACTAAGCCCGGAATAGTGGCTGATCCGCTGCGCCTGCAAGCGCTCCCCCCGCTCCGAGAGTCGCCAGTGGTCCGCCTGATTGTGCAAAACCATATAGCGATGACACGCGCTCAGAGCCGTATCCAGATTCCCCCCATTGAGTAGTAGTTTCCCCAGGATCCCCAGCATTCTCAGCCCCTGCAACTCGGCGAGACGCAGGCCAAAGTCATCACACTGCAACTCCTGCTTGCACACATTCAGCAGGTCTACCAGTGTAGAGATGGAAATCAATATCTCGGGACGGCGCACACAGTTTGGGGGGAGAGAAGTGCGCGCCAGAAGCTCGGCTGGGACACCGCCCAATTGTGGCACAAGTGTATCGAAACCCGCCAAACTACCTATGCGGATTTCATAAGTGGGTTTCATTGATCCATCTCCGGAATTTAGCCTCTACTCCATAATGGCACCAGATTTCGAGTGCTTTGCGGCCCACGCACTTGGGTGCGTCTAAGAGGGTGCGCAATGACAAAGTGCATGGGACAATAACAAAGCGATATGATAACAGGCCAAATCCACTCAGGTAACAGAGGGGTCGTGCCACACCCGATGCAGCCGGGGTTTCGCCACCTGATCGCCACCAACAGAGGAAGCAGCCGGGCTTTCTGACTACGCTTTACAACCCGCCCCAAGGTTACTCACCTGGCAATCAATACTGCCAAACGGCAATTGATAGCCAAGAAAAAAAGAGGAAGCCATCCTGCTTTCGGGTCAACACGGCGTATCAATAGGGATTGTGAAGGAAAAGAAGACACCCACAGCATTTCTGAGGTGGGGGATTACTCTGCCGCGAGGAAAGAGCCCCAATATCGATCCTGTCCGGAAAGGTAGATTTTGGGGCCTATGGGATATTGAAGAAAGGGACCCAAGGACTCCCTTCAGTGATGCGCCGACACCGCCGAAGCAAAATGACCACCTTGCTTGGCAGCAATTGCAGCTGTGATGTCACCTAGGCTCAAAATGCCAACCATGCGCTTCTCACTATTGAGCACTGGCATTCGTCGCAGTAGTTGCTGCTCCATCTTGTGCACAGCAGAGAGCAGGTCATCCTCCTCCCAGCACCACTCGATACCCTCAGTCATGACATCGCGGGCACTCAGTGCTGAGCAAGTTTCCCCTTGCACCACACCACGGCATACAATATCACGGTCGGTTACCATACCGATCAGCCTGTCGTTTTCACCGATAGGTACAGCGCCAATATCTTCATCGCGCAGGATTGTCGCCACCTCCTCCAGTGGCGTATCCGGACTACACCAGGTGACTCCCTGATGCATTGCCTGTTTCACTTTCATCATCAACCTCCGCCTACCCCGAGGAATCGGGTTTCTAGGTGACGAGCTGCTCCCGCCACCTTTGTGGTGTATTGAATCAATGTACTTCGATACGCTTTCTCTGCGGAGGCTGCCCCTCGTGTTTCGGGACTTTCAGGGTCAGAATACCATCCTTAAAGTTCGCATCTATCTCATTCTCACGCACTTCCTCACCCAGGTTAAAGCTGCGCAGGAATTTACCGTAACGGCGCTCCTGGCGTAGTATCTGCCCGTCCTGCTTTTCCTTCACTTCCCGATGCACTTCCGCTTCCAGAGTCAAAACCCCATTTTCCAGGGTCACACTGATATCGTCCTTGCCAACTCCGGGCAACTCGGCACTGATTTCATACATATTCTTCCGTTCACTCACATCAATACGGGGCGAAAAAAACCCCTCCCGCTCGCTGCCAATGGCGCGTGCAGGAAAGAGCATTTGCTCAAACATATTGTCCAGATCCAGCAGGGACCCTCTCGGTATCAGGCTCATAATTACAACCTCTTTACTTCCACCATGCAGCAAGAGACACGGGCGTGACGTGTGAGTCTAAGCCTGTGTCTCTCGCATCTTTAGTTCATTCTAGAAAATCCATCAGCACTCGGGAGGGAGGAACGCCCGCTATAACCATCACAAACAGCATTAAAAAGTGCTTTCTAATTACTTTTTATTTCTCATCGAACAGTACACTAGGCAACTGGCCAATACTCTCTCGCGGTTGGCATAGTATTTAACTAGCATAGAGGTGTAGAAACAGTGGGGGGAATCGCCATGGCACTAGCATGGATCCTGGTGGCCAATCAGTCCCAAGCCAGAATTTTCGAAGTCGAGAAGCGCGCAGGGCAACTCCAAGAAATCGAAGATCTTTTTCACCCGGAATCCCGATTACCTGGACGCGAGCAGGAGAGTGATGCACCGGGGCGCAGTTTTGACAGCCACGGTCAAGGCCGCCACGCGTTGGGCAATTTCTCTGAAATACACCGCCGCAGCGGAGATAAATTCTCTAAACAGATTGCCAAAAAACTAGAGCGGGGCAGGCAGGAAGGCCGCTATGAAAAATTATACATCGTGGCAGAGCCCTATATGGTTGGCAGTTTACGCAATGCCCTCAAAATACCAACCCGTGCGACCGTCGCCTGCGAGACAGGCAAAAATCTAGTGGATTTTCAACCAGAAGAGATACGCGCGCAGCTGCCCATCTGGTTATAGCTCTGAGAGACTGCGTGTTTTCGGGATGGAGTGGTCACCGGAGAGAACAACAGGCTCCATCAGCTGCTATTCACTTCAAAACTCTAGGCTCTGGCAGTATTTGCAAGCAACCTTTCAACCAGAGAATCCTTTTGCGCCCACAGTTCATACACCCAGCGGTTAAATTCAGCGCGAAACACCTGGTCATTAGCATAATCTGAAATGACAAACTTCTGCGGAATTTTAATCTGCTCTACACGGACAATCACCCGCTTCATCTTACCAGCAAGAAAATCCAAAAATGAAGGAATCCCATCGGGATACACGATGGTGATATTCAGTAATTGACTGAGTTGTTTACCCATACTTTGCATGGCAAAAGCAATACCGCCAGACTTGGGTTTTAGAAGATATTTGAATGGAGAACCCTGCCTATCATGTTTTTCACGGGTAAAACGCGTTCCTTCCAAAAAGTTCATGATGCTGGTTGGAATAAGCTTGAAGTGCTCACAGGCTTTCCGGGTGACTTCCAGGTCCTTACCACGCATTTCCGGGTGCCTTTCCAGAAACGTCTTGCTGTAGCGCTTCATAAAGGGAAAATCCAGTGCCCACCAGCATATTCCCATCACCGGGACCTTAATCAGTTCCTGCTTGATAAAGAATTTTAGAAAAGGGATTTTGCGGTTGAAAACTGATTGCAGCACAAAGATGTCAGCCCAGCTCTGATGATTGGAGGTGACCAGATACCAACCGTTTTTATCAAGATTTTCCGCTCCCTCTACATCCCAGTGCATTTTCTGGGTTAGTTTCATCCATCCTTTGTTCAGAGTAATCCATACACCCGCAATTCCCATAAATATGGAGGAAAAGAACTTGCGCAAACCAGAAAAGGGGAGGAGCAATCGAAGCACCACAAAAAATAAAATTGGTAAGAAACAGATAATAGTCACAACTGCCAACAGGCTCGAAGCCAAAACCAGAATCACTGAAGAGTGGAAAAAATTTAACATCTTGCACTTCTATGTTGTCTTTACCGGACACATTGTTTTTTTCTATAGCAAGGCAAGCGGCCAGCCTTTAATAGCTAATTACTCAGCCTCTGATAACCGTGCAATACCCGCCGGCGCAGGACTCGCTTACCCGGCTTCGGCCCTTGCTGGTCATAATGAGACATCCGGTCTCTACCCCGTCGCTTTGTCCATTTTAAAATTCAGCCGGAGTTGCTCCCACAGTGATACACACATGCCAAGAGTGGCCGCTATCGCAATGTGGAACTTTACTCACTTTTCTGCCGTCCACGAGCAAACACCATGGCACGGTCGTAATTCTGCTATCCGGCCCAACAACGGCGACTTGATATTTTTTGACCGTTTAGTCTGATTTACTCCGACCTCTCGAAGAAGACTTCAGAGAGGTGGAACAGATAAAATACCGGCTGTAAACAAGTCGAAAAGGGAGTTTGGGCCCCATATCCCGAGAAAGTAAAAAGCGTCATTGTACCTTTTCTGCCAATCCCATAAAGCCCTTTTTCACTTCAGACACCATTGAACTTGTGTGCCATCCCGATACCAAAGGTTTCCAGGCAAACGATTTTTTTTGGCTGCTAAACTGTTCAGTGACAACAAGTGCGGACACGCTATCCCTTTTAGTTCGGCAGATGTGCCTGAGCTGGAGGTTACGGCATAATTTGCACTACCCGACCCTATACGGAAAATCATGGCATTGGCACCACAAACCCGGGCTCGGTGGTTAAAGCCTGCCGGGCCCAGCTTTCGGAGATTGCGATACCACGCCAGGAGTCGCGCATGGGAACTACTGCAGGCAAACATTTCCATCGCAAACAGTGGCTGAGTGTCCAGCAGGCCATCAGTCACTTGAGCGCCCTGGCGGAAGAACCACTCACCAGCGCCCATCTCGCAGAGCTTGCTGAAGAGCAACTCCTCGACCTCTACTGGTACCGCCCCGGGCAGAAATTGACCTTTCAGGACCGTATTGGAATCCAGGAGCTGGTAGAGCCGCTGCGGCTCTGCACTGATAACCGTAGCGACTGGCGTGCCATTGTTGGGATTCTGCGCCATAACCCGGCTCTGCCCGCCTACGAGCAGGATACCCCCCTGCTGGAGGACGCCGAGGGCAATCGACTGCGCATTACTTTTGACTATAACCAGCGCCCTGAGCCCTATAGCAGCCGCTGGTATCCGAGCCTGGCGGAGCTGGTATTGAAGCGCAGTGATCTTGAGCAGCTTGAGCCTCGCCTGTTCTCCCCCCAGGAAACAGACAGCAGTTTGGAACGCCAGTTATTACTCGATGTGATCTGGCAGTTGGAGCAGTTGGCCCTGAATGGGAAGCACCACTCTGTCAGTTGGCTGGCAGATCAGCTTGCCAATGATTCCCCATCATTGGATCGCAATGACTGTGAACAAGTACTTCTCGCCGCTGAACACCAACATGCTCAACCCCGCGCTCATTAATCAAAATTTCACCGATAAGTAAGTGATCACTTACTTTTGATCCTGTTCTTTCTCCCTCCCACAGTCAAAGGCCGGCATTGGTCACAGGCCATAAAGGCGATACCCTAGCTTCGGTCTCCAAACACAGAAACCAAAGCCTTCTGGAGGTAGAACGTGCGCTTCAGGAATCACCAGACTCACTACGGCTGTATCGCCATCACATTACACTGGCTGATGGCACCGGGCATTATCGGTCTTTTTACGCTCGGATGGTGGATGCGTCAATTGTCCTACTACGATCCCTGGTATCAGCAAGCACCAGACATCCATAAAAGTATTGGCATACTGATGCTGTTCCTGCTCGTATTTCGATTGCTATGGCGCACTTTTAATCCTTCCCCACAAACACTGCCCACTACCCCACCGTGGCAAACCCTGGCTGCCAGGCTCACCCATGGCTTTATCTATTTGATATTATTGATCATCATGTTATCGGGATACCTGATCTCTACCGCAGATGGGCGAGCAATTGTAGTATTTGGCTGGTTCAGCCTACCGTCCACCATCCAGGGCATCCCAAACCAGGAGGATATTGCCGGCCGTGTGCATGCAATACTCGCCTGGAGCCTGATGGCTCTGGTCGCGGTACATGCCCTGGCCGCTTTGAAGCACCATTTTATCAACCGGGATACAACCCTGCTCAAAATGCTGGGCACCCCGACAAATCCCTCTTCAAGCAGTAATCGTGTTCAAAAGCAAACGACACTCACAAGTACAACAAAGGAAACTACACTATGAAAAAGCCCATCGCACTTGTCTTAGCAATGCTGTTGTTGGGTGCCACGGCACAGGCTGCGGAGTATCAAATTGATACCAAAGGCGCTCACGCTTTTGTTCAATTTCGCATCAAACACCTAGGTTACAGTTGGCTCTATGGCCGCTTTGACGACTTTAACGGTTCTTTCTTCTACGATGACAAAAAGCCCGAGGCGTCATCGGTCAATGTCAATATCGATGTGACCAGTCTGAACAGCAACCACGCCGAACGGGACAAACACCTTCGCGGAGCAGATTTCCTCAATGCGGTCAAATTCCCAACCGCCACTTTCAAAAGCACCAGTTTTGAACCCCTGGAAAATGGCAAGGCACGCCTGAATGGCGAATTGACCCTGCACGGTATCACCAAGCCAATAACCATTCAGGTAACCAACATTGGCGGGGGCAAGGACCCATGGGGAGGCTACCGCCAGGGCTTTAGCGGGACCACAGAGTTTGAGCTGAAAGACTTCGGTATTGATTACAACCTGGGTCCTGCATCGCAGACAGTGGAGATGATTCTGGATATCGAGGGAATCAGAATCTAGGCTCAGAGGTTCCACTCCGACCTATAAAGGGCCTTTGGCCATACCTGGCTGGGCCCTTAATTTGAGTTCCCGCAAAACCTATCCGGCAAGGCGCGTACTGCCGCCGCGGTCATGGCTTGATACCCAGAAATCCAATTAGCTCCTGTCGAAGTAGCCAAGTGTGGTTATTCGAAGCAGGAACCCAGACTTAGCCCCACACAGCCCCAAGGCCAGCGGGCGTCAATGAATGACCAAAGATTCTGGGCAGTGTGTCAGTTTTTCAAGGAAAGCGCCGAGAAATGACGCAGAAGGCCAACTCGAATGCGGGATAGTAATCGCAAACATTGCAATCACCCTTCAGATAGGTATAAATGACAAAATAACACTGAGCAACTTACACACCTTGTAAGCGAATGCTCACTCATAACAATTTTGAGCAAGTGCTCAGCGCGACAATGGCCCCAATAATCCCAGGATTTGTCTTACCCTATGTGATTAAGCCCGCACCTGGCTTTGAAGTAATAACAGTCTTACCCGCAAGGAGGCTCCGGTAACAGGACACAAGAAATGGCTTACCTGCAACATCCAGAAAGAGATCAACCGGTTTATCTTGTAGCGCACCATACAATCGGTCGCCGCCAGGGCGCCGTGGATACCCGTATAACCACCGCCGAGATTTCCGGTATCCACGCAGCCATCCAGTGGACCGGCACCCATTGGAATATTCGCGACCTCAGTCGCAATGGAACCTGGCTCAACGATCAACAATTGGTTCCCGCCAAGAATTACTCCCTGCAACACGGTGATAAAATCTGTTTTGGCCGGGCAAACAATCCCATCTGGGTTGTCGAGAACCTCGACGCACCTGAGAATCTACTGATTGATCTCCGAACCGGGGAAGCCCAATTGCTGGAACATTACCATTTGTTGCCGAATGAAAGCGAACCTCTGGCAAGCCTGCATTTTAATCCCATTACCGGGCAGTGGCAATATGAGTTCACCGGCAACTCAGCCGAGGGCGGCAACAGATCCCTGGTTGGCCACGATGACCGCATTGACTGCGGTTTGTGCAGTTGGCAGCTGTTTCTGGCCGACAACCAGGGGGCCACCAAAGAATTGGCTTTGCAGCAGCTGAGCATTACCGATTTTCACCTGCGCTTCTCGGTCAGCGCCCATGAAGAACATGTACAACTGCAGTTACAACAGGAAGAGTTGACACAGCCTCTTCCGGCACGCATTCACAACTACCTGCTACTCTATCTGGCGCGAGCGCGCTTTAAGGATATGCAAGACGGTATGGACCAGGATTCCCAGGGCTGGGTTTCCATTCAGGTTGCTACGCACGAATTGGGCATCACGGTCAACCACCTGAACACGCAGATTTTCCGGGCCCGCAAACAGATTTCCGAGTCGCTGCCGGATGCGGTAGACATCTCAAACCTTGTAGAGCGTCGATCATGGGAAATTCGTCTAGGCTGCCACCAGTTTGAGATCCACAAAAGTACCCAACTGGAGGCCAGGACTGACTCTGAGGAGGAGTAAACCAGGTCACGAACTCGAGCACCACAAGGAAAGTGGTACTCAATCGATTAATGGCCAATTCCAATTGTATAAATTACAGAAAAGTCAACAAACGGTCTTAGACAGAAAGAAAAACCGGGTGTGAACCTGATGAAGCCTTACCAACAAGGGGAGAAGATTACGGCTTGAATGAGAAATGCAAAATCTCACAACCGCGACTGTTTACCTTCACCGGAGGATTCAAGCTGAGGAACGGCTTCCCAACCCAAAAGATCATGGCTTACTTGGCCCGGCTTTGATTACAGCTGGTCAAATTTTATACTGATGCCTGTGCTGCTGAAAAGAAGTAGTCAGCGTATCGCAAACTATATGCTCGCTTTCATTTGACTAGTCCAGCCCATGAATTGTAGCCAACTTCAATCACTTTTATCAGTAGCAGCTGTGAAAGCATTGACACCCACATCAATTTTCATGATTTGCGTACCAACTCACCTATGTTATGTTCTCCCCATAGAATTACCAACAACCCAAAAGCAATAAGATAACGTGAACCATGCCACTTTGATTAAAGAGATATGTCTTCACGAACCCGTGTCATCGGGTAAAATCCCCCGTCTATCCAGAAAGATCAAAGTACAATGGACGTAGTCGCGCTGGAGAAAACAGAGGTATATCAAGGCCGCTACAGTGTAGAGGGCACTCTAGGCGCCGGTGGCATGGGTGTCATCTACCTGGCGAAAGACGTCAAACTCGGGCGCAAGGTGGCAATCAAACAACTGCGTTCAGACCTCAAAGGTGACTCCGCAGAGGCCCGCTTTCATCGCGAAGCACAGCTGCTTGCAAGGCTCAACCACTCCAACATTGTACGGCTGTATGATGTGCTGGAGGATGGCACCCGTACTGCCCTGGTAATGGAACTGGTGGAGGGCGTGACACTCAGGGAATGGATGCGCGAGCATGCTGCCTCTCTCGGGGAGAAGCTGGATCTGCTGATGCAAATCTGCAAGGGGCTGGGCAAGGCCCACTCCCTGGGTATTATCCACCGAGACCTCAAACCAGAAAATATCCTTGTCACCAATGATGGTATCGCCAAAATAACCGACTTTGGCATTGCCAAGGCCTTGGATTGCGACCAACAACTGACTCGCGAAGACCATATTGCAGGCAGTGTGCAGGCCATGTCCCCGGAGCAGGTGCAGGGGGCTCCAGTGGATGCCCGCAGCGACCTGTTCAGCCTGGGCAGCATTGCCTTTGAGCTGCTCTGTGACAAGAAGCCGTTTGAGCGCGGGGACTTGTGCGCGCTGGCCTTTGCCCAACAGATCACCAGCAAGCCCCATATTCCCCCACAACAAGCCTGGCCAGAGATTCCAAAGACACTGGCAGCCCTGCTGGATCACTTGTTGAGTAAACGCCCCGAACAGCGCCCGGATTCCGTTCAGCAAGTTTATGAAGCACTGGAACTGGTGGGTAAGCACGGTATCACTGCAGATACCCAGAAATATTCAGAAACTGTCACTCAGCTGCTAGTGAAACCACGCAAGAAAGGTAGGCGTATTGCAGCACATCTCGCCATAATTAGCAGTATCTTGGGTGTGGGGATATTTTGGGCTTGGCAAACTTTTATGCAGCTGCCACCTCAATATATTGCAATTTTACCTGTACAACTAAGTGGTGAGATATCAGCACAAGGAGAAAAAAATGTAAAACCTCTTTTTACAGCAATGGTACGCCAAGCTCTCACTAATGCAACCGCACAATTAAAATCCAGCGCGCTTGTAAGCCATACGCCAAGTACAACCATCACCATTGAAGAACAGATTCAGAAATTAAATAGTAGAGGAATTACTGACGCGCTTCTAGCTCAATTAAACTGCATAGAACTTCGCTGCAATATCGAACTTCAAAGAATAAATGTTAACAATCAACAAATTGTAAAACAGATAAGCTTTCCCGTTCTCTCAGACTCCGGTCAGACCCAACAAGCTCAGCATACCATTACCAATAATACGGCAGCGCTCTTTCCAGAGGATTACCGCAAAAAGCCAACCACCGAAATGAAAATGGATGCGGTAGATTACAACCATTATTTGAAATTATTATCCAAATTAAGCCAAAATGACAACCTTCAAGAGGATGATTTGGATTTTTTAGAAGAATTAATTGCAAAATACCCAAGAAACACCAACACTTACAGAACCTATGCAGAGGTCGCAGCTAGTATTTATAACGCCACTAACAACTCAAAGGTTCTCACATCGACTCTAGGCATACTCTCTAGTGCAGAGGGCTCGGGCACCGATGAAGTCGCGCTACTCGAAGCCAAACTAAGAATCAAGTCTTATGGAGCGGATCGGCAAGGTTTTGAATCCATACTGAGCAAACTACAATCCAAAGGTTATCCTTCTGCATATATATTGGCCGAGTTTGCCCGCTTTCAATATTTACAAGGTAACTACTCGGATGGGCTTGCCTATGCAAAACAGGCTGCAAACCTACGCCCTACACCTCACAACACTTATCTGGTAGCCATCAACCAGTTAGCAACTGCGAACTATGACTCCGCCAGAAGTACCTTACAAAAGCTAAATAAACAATGGCCTGAATACTGGCCAGCCTTTTCCGCTCTGGGAGCTATTGAGCTAGAACTCGGAAACATAACACTTGCCGAACAGGCCATTACCACAATTCCAAAAAATATTCGCACCTGGCGCACCAAAAGTAATCTGGGAACGGTCTTTTTTTTACAGGGCAAATATTCGCAAGCACTCGGCGTTTACCAGGAAGTTTTACAAAACTCTCCAAATAATATAGCGATAACCTTCCATATGGCGGAAGTCTATTTGATGCAAGGAAATAAAGCCAAGGCCAACGAATACTTTAACCAAGTTATTGTGCTCACCAATGAAAACTCTTCTCTTAATAACTGGCAGCATCGTGCGTTAGCATTAGCTTATCTTGGAAACACTGCGAGCTCAGTAGCCCTAGCCATGAAGTTACTTAGAGAGGTCCCGGAACATACCTATACAAAATATACTGCAGTTCAGGTGTACGCTCTCGCCGGAGAATGGCAGTCAGCAAATTACTATCTGGAGCAGCTGCTATCCCAGGGCATGAGCCCAGAATGGTTTAACCTGCCTGCTTTTCAACTTATCTGCGCACAACCGCAAACCTCTCAAGCTGTTCTCAATACAATGTGTCGCTAATTCCAAGTGCCCACGAGTTGCTATTTCCCACCAATCTCGTTGTATCCTAACATTCTACACTTTGTTTTATTTCTGCCTTCTGCCCCTAACCGATTAAAAAATGATCACAATAGTAGTTTAAACACAGGGAGGATAGTACAAAATTGAAAATCCACTAGACCCTAAGGTAAATTTCTGGTATCTATAAATAGTTGTTCTGGTCGCTTTATATTGTATGGTTATAGATTAAACAGTCCCTATAAAAAGGAGATACAACATGCATACTGAAACTGATATTCAAGCTGGACCTCAAGCTCACATTGATGACCCACTTTAGCCTGAATTTTAACTAATTCAGATACTAAACGGCGGAGAGTCTTACCATTATCAATTTTCAAAAAAATTCGATAAGAAGTTCCGCCGTGTCCAAATAGCTACCAGTCTTAATTCACCTTGTCATTTCTTCCACGTCATAAGATGTTATCAGTCGTGACTTGATACCCAACTCAGGCCTGCTGATCCTGCACCATCGTTGGGCTTGGCTTGCTCCGTGGCTAATGTCGCCCATGATCCACGAAATCCTACCAATATTAAACAAAGCGCTGAACAACTTTTGTGCTAGAGAGTGCATACCGATCTTCGACATAGTCAATCGCTCGATTTATAACGGATCAACATGAGCTTGCGGGTCCCCGGAAACAAAATGCATTCCCGTTTCCGGGTCCACGCACTTCCACAGGAAGGAAAAGTTATCCGGGATATGCTTCTTATCCCGGATCTTAATCACCAGTTTCGTGTACTCCCGATCCACCGCCTTCGCACGGGAACGGAACTGATGGCGGAAGTCCGGGCTCAGAGCGATAATGCCGTCCAGTTTGTGGTAAGGACAGCGGGCAAATTCCAGTTCACGACACGGCACCTCAGACAGATCCAGGGTAATTTTCAGGGTGACCACACCGCCCTTGTGGATTTTAAAGCGCATATTGCCAAAGTGTTCTTCCGGATTGTCGGCATTAAACAGCGGCCAGTACTGGAGTTCACCGCCTACAGGCTCTCTGGGTCTCAAGACCAAATCCAGCTTCAGACCCTCTTTTGGTACTTCGCACTCCAATACGGGTAAGTCGGCACAAGCGACCATTGTGTATCCCCTTTGCTACAATTTGTTATCTGGTGTCACTACCTGGACACGAATTATCCGGTAAAATACGTCTGTGACACCGTTATCTTAATCTATTCGAATTAAAAAAAAGCCGGCAGTAATGACACTGCCGGCCCGGAAGGATGGTCCCAGCCATCGACGGTTACAACAACACTATCAAGAGCACAATTTGACATCCCTGCTCGGACAAGCCCATCCGGAAACCCCGACCAACATTCTGTATCTATCGGGTCCATTCTGATCGTTCAGCTTGCGCTGAATCCACAGCCTGCCCACACGGTTCACGAACGCACGGCAATCAAACCTGTTTCCTGCACTGAAACTGGCCACACCCCGGCGATACAGCCCAGCTAGCCTTGCCCTTTCAGCAAGCGTCACTATACAAACGGCCCCATTACAGGTCTATCACATCCAATTACACAAAATTACTTACCAGGTGTTCTAACCGCCGCTGTAGGCTGTTAGAGTCAAGGTATAACAATAAGCTTCAACCAATGAGGATACGATGGAAGTTAAGCTTGAAGATGTAAAAGTTCTCTCTCCCCTGCGCAACAGTACGGAGGCCAGCAGTATCGAGGCACTGGCGCGGGAGCAATTGCAGCACTTCTGTATTGATGTAGAGTCGGAGCACGGTCGGGTACTAGAGCAAACCGCGGCACTTCTGTACCGGGCCCAGGGCAATCTGGCCCAGTTGTGGAACCAGGTCACTGATACCCTGAAGCGCCTGGATCGATCTGACAAAATCGCCTACTTTAATGCCAAGCGCTTTATGAGCTTCCAACTGGCAAAGCTGCTGGATACCCTGCAAAACCCGCTGCGCGCGAGTTTCCAGAGCCTGCAAGGGGACGACTTCAATATCACCACCCGCGGCGGCTACCCTTTGTTCGATAATATCCCGGCGATTTTCTCCGCAACGCCGGTGATTGCCCGCACCGCCACCTATATTTACGCCTGTACCGAATGGGTGGATGACGCCTTCCGTGGCCGCGAGCCCAGTCACGATATCTACTCCCGCCTCCTCAACCCCACATCAATCTCCCTGGCCAATGCCATTGTAGATCTGGAATGCGGCCCGGAGGCGAACGCGTATATGGCCTGGAATTTCAATTCCGGCATGGCAGCGATCGATGCACTGCTTGCAAACCAGTTACGCCGCGGGGATATTCTGATTGTCTCCAGGAATATCTACGGTGGTGTACACCAGTTGCTGCAGGATTTTTATGCCCGCAAAGACAAGTTTGCAATTGAACTTGTCTGGTTTGATGGCACCAGTGGCGCGGACTTCGGCGCGCTGCTGCAGGAAACCCAACGCAACTACACTGAAAAATTACACGAGGGGGCCAGGATTCATGTCTATATCGAATCGCCCTGTAATCCCCACGGTATCATGCTGGATGTTCCTGGCATCTGTAGAGCGGCGCACCAAGAGAATATCCTGGTGAGCCTGGATGCCACCCTAGCCACACCCTTCCTGTACCAGCCACTGCGCCGTGAAAACCGCGCAGAGCGCCCGGATTTTGTTGTGCACTCCTACACTAAGGATATTGGCGGTACCGGTGCCGCCACCGCAGGTGTTGTGATTGGGGAAAACCACCGCATGTTTATTCCCAAGGGAGACAGTGCCAAGGGACTCAACTGGGACCAGTGCATGTTCTGGGATGTCTATTACATCAAAGGTGCCTTTCTGGATGCGGACAAAGCCTGGGAAGTACACTGTGGCATGCGTACCCTGGAAATGCGCATGCTCACCAAATGCATCAATACCCAAAGCCTCAGCCACTTCTTTGCCAGCCACGCAAAAATCCGGGTAAACAGCCACGCGCTTGAAAGCCATCCAAATGCCAAAATGCGTGAGCAACTGATGCGCTACCAGCTGCCGACACCGCTGTTCAGTATCGATATGGAAGCCGCGGAGCTGCCCACAGAGGCATTCAAAAGTTTCTTTGATGCCCTGGAGCCCGCTTTCGGGCAGATGGTGAGCCTGGGTCAGACCAATACCATGGTGCTCTGCCCCGCCCTGACCTCCCACTCGGAACTATCCCCCGAGGCGATGGAAGCAGCAGATATTTTCCCCACTACTATCCGGATTTCCGTGGGGGATGAAAATATGGCCCAAATGGCGGCCCATGTAATCAGTTGCGCACGGCTGCACCTGGATCCGATAGCTCCGGGGTTCAGTGGGGGCTTTATGGCGCCGGAGGAAGCCGACGCACTCTTCACTCGTTTCTATCTGGAGTCACACCGGAAAGTGGTGCAGGCACAACCGAAAATAGCCGACTACCTGTAAAGGGAGTTTTAGCGCACACCGCCGCCTTACAAACGGCGGCGCGCGCTTGTTGCACTGCCCCATATCCCGTACCATCCCTGTTTCTGTCCATAATTTAATCAAACAAAATGCCGAACTCTTCCGTACCCCTGTTGGCCTTGATGCTGTGTTGTTTGTCTGCACTGGCGATGGCGCAAGGCTATGAGCAGCTCTACAGCGACTATCGCGGCAGCCTCTACCAGATTCGCCTGATCGAAAAATCCTCCAACTCCAAAGCCGGCCTTGGCTCCGGATTCCAGATCTCTGCCGATGGGCTGGTTGCCACAAACTATCACGTGGTCGCACAGGCAGTCAGTGATCCCGACAAGTACACCCTGGAATACCTTTCCACCGACGGCACCAAGGGTGCGTTGACATTGCTGGATATCGATGTGGTGAACGACCTGGCCCTGCTGCGCCAGGACAAGCCCGGTAAGGAATACCTGCAACTGGCCGAGGACGCGCCAAAAAAAGGCGAAACTATTGTGTCGCTCGGCAATCCCCTGGACCTGGGCATGACGCTCATCCCCGGTACCTATAACGGTATCGCCGGCGGCAGTTTTTACGACCGCATCCACTTTGCCGGCTCCATCAATCCCGGTATGAGTGGCGGACCTGCCATTAACACCGCGGGCCAGGTGGTGGGTATCAATGTGGCAACGGCAGGCAACCAGGTCAGTTTTCTGGTGCCTGTCGACAAGCTCTCCACGCTGCTGAAGCACTTTCACCAGCGTGAAGGCCAACTGGACCTCAAAGCGGTGACCTACCAGCAGCTGCTGGAGAACCAGAAGCGCATCATCCATTCCATATTGCAGGCGGACTGGCAGCGCCGTGCCCTGGGAGAGGCCAAGGTGGTCGGGGAAATCGTGCCGGCAATCAAGTGCTGGGGCAACAGCCAGGAGAGTGATGACAGCCCCATCAAGCGTATTGACAAAGGCTGTACAGGGCAGGACGTGGTCTTTCTCTCCGACGACTTCAATACCGGCAGGGTCGAATATGAATTTTTCTGGCTGGAAGCGGAAGACCTGCTGCCGGCGCGCTTCTACGCAGAATATGAGCAGCAGATGAGCACCTTTTACCCCGGCAACAGTGCCGGGGAAGAGGACGTGACCAACTTCCGCTGCCGCCAGGCATTCACCTCCCAGCCGCGCAATGGCAATGACCGCGTGTCAAAGCCGGAACGCGGACGCAAACCGCTGATCACACGCACCAGCTACTGTGTAAGACGCTATAAGGATTTTCCCGATCTGTACGATATTTTCTTCCTGAGTCTCAGCGTGGATCAGAAAAATCGTGCATTGGTCAGCCACTTCACCCTGTCCGGCTTCACCCGGGAATCCGCCGACGCCTTTTTCGAAAAGTTTACAAGCGAGATCCAATGGCTCTGATTATTGAAGAACTGAACCGTGCCCATCGGGTACAGGCACGCTACCGTATGGACGGGGACCGGTTTACCCTGGGTCGCGCCTACAGTAACGATGCCATTCTTGAGGATATTCATACCGATGCCCGCCACGCGGAAATCCGCCTCGGGGAAGACGACCACTACTACCTGCAGGACCTGAACAGTACCAACGGCAGCCAACTGCTGGGTAACCTCAACGACAGGTCCGTCAAGCCCTGCACAATCTCGTCACACCAGATCGCCTCCGGGGATCTGGTGCAGTGTGGCAAATCCCGTCTGCGGCTGTTTTATTGTAACGACGTGGTACCTGAAGCGACCCCCCTGCATTCGCTGGAAAGTCTCTTTTCAAGCCTGTCCCGCCCCGTTGCAGCCGTACTGCTCGTCTTGGGGGTTGCCATTTCCATGCTGCTGCTCAGCTACCTGGGCTATGCACGCACCTACGAGTGGACGATCGCCATTAATATTCTCGCGAGCGTCATTGTCGGGCTGGTGGTATACGCGGGTGCCTGGGCTTTTGTGGGAAGGGTAGTGCGCCACGAAACCCACTTCTTCGCACACCTGTCCATCGCCGCGATCGGGGCCCTGAGCTATACGGTTTGGGAGTGGTTCAGCGGTGTGCTGAATTACAATTTCGCCATTGGCACTTGGATGGAGACTCTCGACTTCGCAGTGTTGATCATCATACTGCCGTCGATGCTCTGGTGTGCCTGTTACCTGGCGACCAACCTCGGTCGCGGCTGGCGCTGGTCCGTCGCACTGGTACTGCCCCTCGGCTTTCTGGGACTCAACCTGGTGGAGAGTATCAGTCAACTCAATGACTTCAGTGAAGCACCGGAAATTTCCACCGAACTGAAATACGATAATATGCTGCTGCGCAAACCGGTACCCATGCAGGAGTTTATTGCCAGTTCGCCGGCGCTGTTCGATATTCCCATCGAGAAAGACGAGCCAAACGAAAAAGCCAGCGCCTCCAGTGGCGGCGAAGGCAGCAATACAGAGGTAGAGCCATGAGTGGGGCGTTTTGGAGCCCTGGCTTGGGACAGCTGGAACCCTACACCCCCGGCGAGCAACCCGACAGCGGAGCCTGCATCAAGCTCAATACCAACGAAAACCCCTATCCCCCATCGCCCCGGGCACTGGCACTGCTCACCAGCGGGGACTTTGCCAATGCCCTGCGCCGCTATCCCGACCCGGAGTCCTGTCAGCTGCGCACCACCATCGCCCACCGCTATGGGCTGAAACCGGCTCAGGTCTTTGTCGGCAATGGTTCCGACGAGGTGCTGGCACTGAGTTTTTACAGCTTCTTCCGGCGTCCGGAACCCCTGCTCTTTGCCGATATTACCTACAGTTTCTACCCGGTTTATTGCCAGCTTTTCGGTATCACCAACCGCGCTGTGCCCCTCAAGGAGGACTTCACGATAGAGGTGCGGGACTTTGCCGGCAGGGCCGGGGGCGTGATTATTCCCAACCCTAATGCCCCCACCGGGTGTTATCTTCCTCTTGAAAACATTGAAGCGCTGCTGCAGCTACAACCCAATCGCGTTGTCATCATCGACGAAGCCTATATTGATTTTGGCGGAGAGAGTGCGATATCACTGATCAACCGCTACCCGAATCTGCTGGTGATCCACACACTGTCGAAGTCCTATGCCCTGGCGGGGTTGCGGCTGGGGTTCGCCATGGGTCAGGAACCATTGATTCAGGGGCTGCTGCGGGCCAAGAACTCCTTTAACCCCTACCCCATTGATGCCATTGCGCAGCAGGTGGCGACTGCCGCTATTGGCGACAAGGCCTGGCACGCTGACAACTGCGGCAAGGTTATCGCCACTCGCAAGCGCAGCGAGCGGGCCCTGCAAGCACTGGGTTTTACGGTCATTCCCTCGCGCGCGAACTTTATCCTGGCCAAGCCCCCGGCGCCTGGTGCCGAAGCGCTTTACCAGGCCTTGCGCAAGCGGGATATCCTGGTGCGCTATTTCGATCAACCCCGTATCCGGGACTACCTGCGTATCTCCATTGGCACCGATGTGGAGATGGATCAACTGATAGGGAACTGCACAGAGATACTTGCATCACAGAGCTAGTGCGCTGTCTATCTATACTCTTCAGGGCCGTGTCCACTGCGGCTCGATTTTGTGACTTATTGGTAATCCGGGACCCATGCAGCTTTTTTCCGCACACCCCAGACCTGACAAGCCCCACACCCGCCACGCTAAAACCGGGCCTTTCAAACGGCCATCCCTTTTTCTGGTTTTTGCCATCCTCACCGTGAGCGCCCTCAACCCGGATCGGGTTCTGGCCAATGCCTGGGAAGCGGTAAAGGGACCCAGCGCTCAGGGCGCCGCCAGTATTGGTACCTACACCAATGGTTGTCTCGCCGGTGGTGAAACCCTGCCCCTGCGGGGCGAGGGCTACCAGTTGGTGCGCACTGGTCGCGCGCGCCACTTTGCTCACCCGGCCACCATCGCCTTTTTGAAAGATCTCTCACAAAGTGTTGCGCAGCATCAGCTTGGCCGCATACAGATCGGCGATATGTCCATGGCCAGAGGCGGCCCCTTTGGCAACAGCGGGCACAGCAGCCATCAGACGGGCCTGGATGTGGATATCTGGTACTCCCAGGATCTGCGCGCAGCAGAGCGCCCGCTGACCCGCTGGGAGCGTGACAATATCTCTGCCATCCCCCTGGCAGATGCGCGCAGACATCGCCTGATCGAGGAGAATTGGGACGAGCGGGTCCCCCAAATTCTGCGTCTGGCCGCACAAGACAAGCGGGTGGAGCGCATATTCGTGCATCCCACCATCAAGCGTCACCTGTGTGAAATCACCGGCCCAAACCGCGAGTGGCTGCGCAAGGTGCGCCCCTGGTGGGGGCACAACTATCACTTTCATGTACGCCTCACCTGCCCCCCCGGTGACAGCACCTGCACGCCCCAGGCACCAGTGCGCACCGAGCCTTGCGGCAATGACCTGGATTGGTGGTTCTCCGACGAGTTCTACGCAATACTGAATGGCACAAAGGCCAAACCGACCAGGCCCAAACCAAAAACAATGCCACAACAGTGCCGACAGGTTTTGCTTGCACCCTCAACGGGCGCCACAACGGATTAACGGTATGATCAACACTTTGCTCATTTGCGGCGGTGGCGGCAGCGAACACGCCGTCTCCCTGCGCACCGCAGCCTTTATCGAGGAGCAACTGGGCAAAGCCGCGGATATCGCGCTGATGCAAGTGGAGATGGATGCCAGTGGTTGCCTCACGGATAAAGAGGGCCGGGTTTACCATATTTTTTACGACCAAAAAATCCGTGACGAGGAAGGCAACGCCTGGGCCGTGGACTATGTGATTCCGGCCATTCATGGTTATCCCGGAGAGACCGGCGACCTGCAATCACAGCTGGATATGTTCGGCATCCCCTATTTCGGCTCTGCTCCGGAAGCGAGCAAACTCTGCTTCAATAAAATCAATGCGAAACTGTGGCTGAGCGCCCTGGGAATACGCAACACGCCCTACCTGTTCCTGTGCAGTTTTGAACCTTCCGAACTGGATAGAGCCTACGCCGCGCTGGAAACATGGGGAGCGGTGTTTGTCAAAGCCTCCAATCAGGGGTCTTCCGTCGGCTGCTACAAGGTCACTTCCCCAAAGGCATTGAAAGCGGCTGTAGAGGAAGCCTTCAGCCTCTCCCCCTATGTACTGGTGGAAAAGGCACTGGAAGCACGCGAACTTGAGGTCGCGGTGTATACCTATCACCACGAACTGATTGCCACTCGCCCCGGTGAAGTGCGCGCGCCGGCAGATACCTTTTATACCTACCGGGAAAAGTATACCGAAAGCAGCCGCGCCACCACCTTTGTCGAGGCGCAGGGACTGACCGCAGCACAACTTGGCTGGATACAGGAGGTCTCAATACGCAGTTTCAAGGCGCTGAAGCTAAAGGATTTATCCCGGATTGATTTTTTCCTGACAGAAGCCGGAGATCTTTATCTCAATGAAGTCAATACTTTTCCCGGCATGACCCCAAACTCCATGTTTCCGAAAATGCTGGAAAATCACGGCCACCATTTTACCCAATTTCTCACCAGCCTGATTCGCGCTGCGGTTTCCAGGAGGCGCTAACTTCTGCCGGCCTGCGCCCATTTTCCTTTCGGATTTAATGCAGCAGCCAACCTTGCTGCCTGCGCCGGGAAAATTGGCTGCGCAGGAATTCCATCTGGTCACCGCGGATCCGCTCACTGTTAATCAGCGCCAAATATTCCGCTGCATTGGGACAAAACGGCAGCGCCAACAGTTCCATGTGAATGTCCTCAAGCAGGTGGTGGCCTTTATGTTGGTTGCAGCGCCTGCAGGCGGTCACCACATTCTCCCAGGAATCCATGCCCCCTTTCGACAGTGGAATCACGTGATCACGGGTCAGCTCACTGGGTTTGAACGCAATGCCACAATAAAGGCAGGTTTGCACATCGCGAAAAAACAGCGCTCGGTTTGTCAGTGGCGGACGACTGCGCGGGCGTGCCATACGCCTACCCCCACAGGCAATAATCGCCGCCAGGTCCAGACCGGAGCGCTCGCCGCTGCGGTTAAACCCGCCGCGAACCCGCAGCACAACACCACCTAACGACCAGGTCACCAGTTCCCGCACATACAGGCAGGACGCCTCCTGCCAAGTGAGCCACTCGAGCGGTTGCCCGGCCAGATTCAGACGTAAAATTCTCGCTTGCACAGCTCTGCCTCCCCGCAGTCAAACAAAATAAACCAGCCGGAAAACCCGGCCATCCCAGGCACCGAAGGGACTATTTTTAAACAGTGCCAGACCCAGCACTGGCAATCTGGAAAGACACGAGGAAAAAGAGAGCAGCGGAGTTCACTACCAGCAAAAACTGTTGACATCCACAAAAAGAAAAATCCGGCGGGTTCACTGGATTGACCGGTTGGGATTGCGACCGGTACAGCGGCAGGCATCCGGCCTTGCAATGCAACCGGGGGGGAAACGGGTACCTCCGGGAATAGATTACTGAATGCGCCACCCTCCGCCGGCCCGGAGCAAAGTCGGCCAGCCTCTCCCCATTAAAGCGGATTAAGATTACAAATTCCAGACAAGCACTGCGTCACCGGCAGGGCGAAGAAAACCATTTCGAAGGGATCATTACTGCCAAATCCATTGGCATAATGACTGTTCAATGAAAAAAGAGAAAAAAGACAGTAATGTTAAGGGGATTAAAACACCGCCCAGGCAATCCGGCCTGGGCGGTGCGTCTCACAGGATGGAGCCCATATCCCTAGGGCCAGCGGCGCATTCCATTTATCCCTTGCCGCAAAAAATGCAGTCCCTTACGCATCCATGCCCGTTAATTATGGACATCAAGTGAGAAAAAAGTAGGGGTGATCCACTGAATTTTATGTAAGAAATATCTCACATTGTGAGAGATACCCTTCACATTGAGAGGGATTTAAAGCGCGCTCTGTGGTAAAACGGGTCCCGCGCAAAGAACGCGGCCACTATAACTGCCTCCATGCCAAGTTCAATCCAGTTCGGAAATAAAATGTTGAAATATACGCTAATATTTTTGCTTATCCTCAGTGCGATAGTTTCAACCACCCTGGCCGCCGTTGACTCGGGTATCAGTGTGCCCTGGCGCCAGATCATTGGCGGCGCAAGGACGACCCAGCAGGAGGTCACCGCCAACCTATCCACAGCACAGGGATATTCGCTCCAGCTGTTTGCCAGCGAGGTGCCCAATGCCCGCTGGCTGGCCGTCACCCGCTCCGGAGACGTGCTTGTTTCCCAGCCCAGGAGCGGCCAGGTTTCGCTCCTGTT
The DNA here is from genome assembly GCF_030731025.1 of Microbulbifer sp. 2205BS26-8. NCBI lineage: Bacteria > Pseudomonadati > Pseudomonadota > Gammaproteobacteria > Cellvibrionales > Microbulbiferaceae > Microbulbifer > Microbulbifer sp. 2205BS26-8. The sequence goes on from NZ_JAVAMR010000019.1 coordinate 55,942, forward strand.
TGCCGATCGCAACCACGATGGCCGTGCAGACGGCCAGCGTGTCCTTATTGAGGACCTGCGCCGCCCCCACGGCCTGCTCCTCCATGAGGGCTGGCTGTATATTGCCGAGAGCGACGCGGTGGGGCGCGTGCCCTTTGATCACTCGGATGCCCGTCTCGCCGGCAGTTACCAGAGAATTATCGAAGGACTGGAAGATGATGGCCACTGGACCAAAACCATCGATATGGGTCCCGATGGCTGGCTGTATTTAAGCAGTGGCTCCAGTTGTAATGTATGTATTGAAAAGGACCCGCGTCGCGCCACCATTATGCGCTTACGCCCCGATGGCAGCGACCTGGAAATCTTCGCCACCGGCCTGCGCAACAGTGTGGGCTTCGACTGGTCCCCGAGAGATGGCGGTCTCTACGCCACAGACAATGGTCGCGACTGGCTCGGTGACAACCTGCCGCCCGATGAACTCAACCGAATCCGGCAGGGAGCGTTTTACGGCTGGCCCTACGCCTATGGCGATCGGGTGCCAGATCCGGATTTCGGTGTCGACGCGACCCCCGCCATCCAGGAAAAGATTGCCACCTCGGTGCCTCCGATACACACCTTTGCGGCCCATAACGCCCCACTGGGACTCCAGTTCCTGCGCAGCGCCAAACAGCCGGCGGATTATCGCAATGCCGCACTGGTAGCCCTGCACGGTTCCTGGAATCGCAGTGTCAAGGACGGCTACAAAGTGGTTTCGCTGCACTGGCATCAAAGTGGAGAAATTGAGCAACGGGATTTCCTCTGGGGATTTCTCAGCAAGGACCGCAAGACGGTGTTCGGCCGACCGGTAGCGATCGCAGAAGATACTAATGGCAACATTTATATCTCCGACGACTACGCAGGGGCCGTCTATCGCCTGTCCGGCAGTGGTGTACCCGCTGCCGGCACCGCCCCCCCGAAGGAGGCACCATCCAAGGCCCAGGACACCCCACCCGCTGTTGATGCCGCTGCGGTCCGCAAGGGAGCCGGGCTGTACCAAAGCAATGGCTGCGGCCTCTGCCATCAGCAGCAGTTGCCCTTAACAAACCTGCGCAGTAAATACACTGTGCAGACCCTGGCGGAATACTTCGACGCGCCCACCCCACCGATGCCCAATTACAATTTTGACCGCACCCAGAAAAAAGCCCTGGCACATTATCTGATGTCCCGGGAAGTCTCCCCGCAGGCGCCCACGCAACCGGTGCCGACACCCGGGATCCCCCCGCATTGACCCCTGCTGCGCCAGCGGCTAAGGTTGCCCCGCAATGACGAGGCGATGCTATGGCGGCAAAGAAACAATCGGCAACGTTTGAAGAGAACCTGGAGGCGCTGGAAAAACTGGTGGAGCGCCTGGAGGCCGGGGACCTCCCCCTGGAGGAAGCCCTGGCCGACTTTGAGCGGGGGGTGAAACTCACCCGCGAGTGCCAGCGCAAACTGGCGAGCGCGGAGCAGAAAGTCAAACTGCTGATGGAGGAGAATGGCGGCATTAAAGAGCTGCCTTTCGATACCGACGCCGCAGAAGATGCCTAGCACTGCCGCCGACCCGCCCGCAGCGCTGAGGGCATGGCTGCAGTGTTCCGCCACCCGGGTCGAAACCCGCATCCGGGAGGCACTCTCCCTCCCCACAGCGGGGGCAGAGAGCCTGTTTGACGCCATGCGCTATGCGGCACTGGGGCCCGGCAAACGCCTGCGCCCGGCACTCGTGTATGCCTGCGCTCAGGTTTTTTGCACGGAGGCTTTCAACCCCGCCCGCTGCGACGCAACGGCCGCAGCGCTGGAATGCATCCACGCCTACTCCCTGATCCACGACGACCTTCCGGCCATGGACGATGACGATCTGCGCCGGGGCCGCCCCACCTGCCATATTGCCTTTGGTGAGGCCACCGCGATTCTCGCCGGCGACGCCCTGCAGACCCAGGCCTTTGAACTGCTGCTGGCGGACACCCTGGCGCCCGCCCTGAAACTGCGATTGCTACAGGAGCTTGCCGCCGCAACCGGCAGCCGGGGTATGGTTGCGGGTCAGGCCATCGATCTGAATTCGGTCGACAAAGCCCTCAGCCTGGACCAACTGGAGCCCATGCACCGCCTGAAGACCGGTGTCCTGATCTGCGCCAGCGCCCGCATGGGCGCTATGCTCGGCAGTGCCAGTGAGAAACAGCTGGAAGCTGTGACCCTGTATGCTCGGGCCATCGGCCTGGCTTTCCAGGTACAGGACGACATCCTCGATATCACCGCAGACACCGCAGTTCTGGGCAAGCCCCGGGGCGCAGACGCCCTGCGCAACAAGCCCACCTACGTATCCCTGCTGGGTGTGGATGGCGCCCGGGCAAAGCTGCAGTGCCTGCACCAGCAGGCCCTGGATGCCCTCAATCCCCTGCCCGGCGATACCCGCTTACTGGCACAACTGGCGGACTACATCGTCCAGCGCAGCCACTGAGCACGGCGCCCGCCACGCCCCGGGATGCAATATACCCGTCACGGGCATACAATCCCCTTCATTACCACCACCTGTAGCCAATGAACCGATTGATGCTCGAAGATATACCACGCACCCGCCCGCACACGCCGCTGCTCGATGCCATCGACAGCCCGGCCCAGCTGCGCGCCCTCGATGAACGCCAACTGCCCGAACTCGCCAGCCAGCTGCGCGAATACCTGCTGTACTGTGTCGGCCAGACTGGCGGGCACTTCGGCGCCGGCCTCGGTGTGGTGGAGCTGACCGTTGCCCTGCACTATATCTACAACACCCCGGAAGACCGCCTGGTGTGGGATGTGGGCCACCAGACCTACCCCCACAAGATTCTCACCGGGCGCCGCGAACAGATGCTCACCATGCGCCAGCAGGGCGGCCTGTCCGGATTCCCCAAGCGCAGCGAGAGCCCTTACGACACCTTCGGGGTTGGACACTCCAGCACCTCCATTGGCGCCGCCCTGGGGATGGCACTGGGCTCTCCCGACGAGCGCAAGGTGGTGGCGGTGATCGGCGATGGTGCCATGACCGCGGGTATGGCCTTCGAGGCCCTCAACCACGCCGCCCACACCGGCCGGGATATGCTGGTGGTACTCAATGACAACCGTATGTCAATCTCGAAAAATGTGGGGGGGCTCGCCACCTATTTCGCCAAGATCCTCGCCAGCAAGGCCTATCTCAATATGCGCGAGGGCAGCCGCAGGATACTGTCTGCAATTCCCAAAGCCTGGCAACTCGCGCGGCGCACGGAAGAGCATGTCAAGGGGATGATCACGCCCGGCACCCTGTTCGAGGAACTGGGCTTCAACTACGTGGGCCCGCTGGATGGGCACAACCTGCACGACCTGGTACACACCCTGCGCAACCTACGCAGCCAGCCCGGCCCCCAGCTTCTGCATATCGCCACCACCAAAGGCAAGGGCTTCAGGCCCGCTGAAGCGGACCCGGTGGGCTATCACGCCCTGAACAAGCTGGAGCCGGCACGCAAGGTGCAGGTCTCCTTAACCGGCCGGAAGACATTGCCCAAGTACCAGGACGTCTTCGGGCGCTGGCTGTGCGATACCGCCGCCTGCGACGAGCGCCTGGTCGGCATTACCCCCGCCATGTGCGAGGGCTCCGGCATGGTGGAATTTTCCCAGCGCTTCCCGGAGCGCTTCCACGATGTCGCTATCGCCGAGCAGCACGCCGTGACCCTCGCCGCCGGTCTCGCCTGTGAAGGCCAGAAACCGTTAGTAGCCATATACTCCACCTTCCTGCAGCGAGGCTACGACCAGCTGGTGCACGATGTGGCCATCCAGAACCTGGACGTCACCTTTGCCATCGACCGCGCCGGCCTCGTGGGTGAGGACGGCCCCACCCACGCCGGCAGCTTTGACCTGACCTTTATGCGCTGCCTGCCCAATCTGGCCATTGCCGCCCCCAGCAATGAAAATGAATGCCGCCAGCTGCTGACCGCCGCCTACCAGCACCGGGGCCCCGCCGCGGTGCGCTACCCCCGCGGCACCGGCCCGGGCGCCGCGATCGAAGCGGAAATGCGCGCGCTGCCCCTCGGCAAAGGTCACCTGCTACATCGAGGCAGCGGCGTGGCCATCTTGAATTTCGGCGCCCTGCTGGCTCCAGCCGCAGCGGCGGCGGAGCGGCTGGGGGCAACAGTAGCGGATATGCGCTGGATCAAACCCCTGGATCAAGCACTGATTGATGAACTTGCCGGAAACCACCAGCTCCTGGTGACTATCGAAGAGAACGCCGTGGCCGGCGGCGTCGGCAGTGCTGTGCTGGAGTATCTCAACAGCACCGCCAGGACCCTGCCGGTATTGCAACTGGGGCTGCCCGACCGGGTGATTGAACACGGAAAACACGACAACCTGCTCGCCGGAATCGGCCTCGATGCCGCCGGTATTGAAGAGCGGATACGCCGGCGCCTGCAGCTTCTGAGCCAGCACGATTTCAGCAGCCGCACCGCAGCGGTCAACTAGCTGTTGCACCTGAGGACGCGGCCCGAGATCACTGCGATAGCCGGGGTAGAGCCGATGGCTGACACCCGGCAACCCAATGCCGGAGCACCGGGGTAAGGGAGAGCGCCGCCTCTGGCCAGTGCGACTCCTTGAACCTTGCAATCCCGCGCGCAGGCGCGGGTATTTCTACAGCGGATTCCGCTTTGTACGGGAGGGGAAATGTCATTCTTCAGGAAAGTCCTTGTCTTACCCATGGGCCTGCTCGCCAGTTTCAGTGCCACCGCCATGGATCGGGAAGCCTTTGATCGGGCCTTCGAGGCCCTGCCCACTGAGAGCGCCTCCGAACGGCTGCCGGCCCTGCAAGACCTGCGCTACCGCTGGCTGATGGAGAGCTTCCCTAGCCAGGCCACCTACGAGGGCTACCCCGGCCAGAATGACCGCTGGGTAGACAATTCGATCGCCGCTATTGAGCGCCGCCAGGCGCAGACCCGACGCCTGCTGGGGGCCACCCGCAATATCGACGCAAGTGCCCTGCACGCAGCACAGCAGCTCGATTACCAACTGCTGTACCAGGACCTGCTTGGCGCAGTGAAAGGGTTCCAGTTCCCCGATCACCTGCAGCCGCTCACCCACATAAGCGGTATCCAGCGCAGTGTTCCGGCGGTGCTCAACAGCATGCCCCGTCGCACCGCTGCGGATTACGACACCCTGCTGGCGCGCCTGGAGAAGCTCCCCACACTGGTGGCGCAAACCCAGGCACTGATGCGCCTGGGGCTCAGGCAACAGGTGACACCGCCACAAATCACCCTGCGCGACCTGTCCCGCCAGATCCGCGCCCTGATTCCCGCATCCCCACAGCAGAGCCCGCTGCTCAAAGCCTTCGCGGAAATGCCCGGGAACCTATCCGCCGCCCGACAGCGCAGCCTGCAACAACGCGCCTACGCCCTCTACAACGAGCAGCTGGTGCCGGCCTGGCGGGATCTGGCCGGGTTTGTGGAGCGCGAATATATCCCCGCGGCACAGGTGGACATCGCCCTCTCCAGCCGCCCCGACGGATCGCGCTGGTATGCCCACAAAGTCCGCCAGAACACCACCACGGACCTGAGTCCCGAGGAGATACACCGCATCGGCCTGGCAGAGGTCAAACGTATCCGCGGGGAGATGAAGAAAATTATCCGCAAGACCGGTTTCCAGGGCGATTTCAAGGCGTTTACCGAATTCCTGCGCACAGATGCACAGTTCTATCACAGCAGTCGCGAAGCGCTGCTGCAGGAGTACCGGGCTATCGCCAAGCGCATCGACGGCAAGCTGCCGGCCCTGTTCGGTACCCTGCCTCGCCTGCCCTACGGGGTTGAACCCATCCCCGGCTATTCCGAGCAATCGCAAACCACTGCCTACTACCAGCCGGGCTCCCGCGAGGCCGGCCGCGCGGGGATCTTCTTCGCCAATACCTACAACCTGCCCAGCCGACCCAAGTGGGAGATGGAAGCCCTCACCGTGCACGAAGCCATGCCCGGCCACCACCTGCAAATCGCCCTGGCCCAGGAACAGAGCGAGATTCACCCTCTGCGCCGCCTGGCCCTGTATACGGCCTTTGTGGAGGGCTGGGGCCTCTACTCCGAGAGCCTCGGCTACGATCTGGGGCTGTACCGGGACCCTTACAGTGAGTTCGGTGCCCTGACCTATGATATGTGGCGCGCAGTGCGTCTGGTGGTAGATACCGGGATGCACCAGCTGGGCTGGCACCGCGAACAGGCCATTGCCTACTTTATGGAAAACAGTGCCAAACCCCTGCACGATGTCACTGTGGAAATCGACCGCTACCTGGTGTGGCCGGGCCAGGCGCTGGCCTACAAGCTGGGGCAGCTAAAAATTCGGGCACTGCGGGCGAAAGCGGAACAAAGCCTCGGCAGCAACTTCGATATCCGCCGCTTTCACGATACGCTACTGGGCGCCGGCGCCCTGCCCCTCAATATCCTGGAAGCCCGTATGGACAACTGGATTGACAGCCAGGGCGCTCCCTCCGCCCGCACAACCGCGGAGGCCGCACCGCCACCCGCAGGCTAGCGTACCCCGGCAACCCGGCAGGTGTGGGGCACAGGCTCCACCCCCGGGCAAAGACACACCACATTTACCAATCAGCGGACACTGACAGGTAGAGTGCGCGGTGCGCACCGAGTAAATAGCGCTCGCCGCCAAAACGGCTGTAATCCGCCCGCTCCGCATAGTCTTTATTGGCGAGGTTCAGTGCCCGCACAGAGAGCGCCCAGAGCTCCATTGCCCAGCGCAGGCGCAGGTTGAGCAGATTGTGGCCGGGATACTCGTGCCGGTTCTGCGGATCGGTATAGTAGCGCCCCTGGTGCAACCACTCCAGCTCGGCGGCCATCCCCGCCCATGGCTGCCAGCGCAGACGGGTGCTGCCAAACACCCTCGGCGCCGAATCCACAAGCCGGCCATCCAGTGCCACACCCTGCAGCCGGCGCGCGTCCCGGTAGCGATGCTCGGCATAACTGGCGGCGGTCTCTATCCGCCAGCGGCTGGCGAATACGTACTCGAACGCAAACTCCAGGCCCTGGTGCGCGGTTTTTCCATTGGCGCGGTTAAAGTACTCGGTATCGCGAAAAATCACATTGCGCTTGCGCATCCCGTAGGCGACCAGTTCGTAAGAAAACCCGCCGCCATGGCCGCGCAGACCCAACTCAAGGCTTTGTATCCGCTCCGAATCCAGTGCCGCAACGCGCTGCTCCCGCTGCAAGCGGTAGAGCTCCGTAGTCTGGGGGACCCGATACCCCTGGGCCAGGTTGGCAAACAGCTGCAGGCCCGGCGCAACCCGGAAAATGGCCCCCAGTTTCGGGGACCCGTTCAGAAAGCGGTCCTCCCGGTCTTGCGGGCGGCTGAACCTGCAACCGCCAAACCCACAGGGTGTGCCATCCTCCCTGGTGCGCCCGGCCAGCATGTTATTGTCATAGTGATAGTGGACCGCTTCAAAGCGCAGGCCCCCGAGAAGGTCCCATCGCTCGTTCGGGCGCCAGGTGGCCAGGGCAAAGGGGGCAATACTCCAGGCGTCGACCTCGTAATCGTAGTGTTTGCCAGTGGGAATTGTCGCCTGCAGAAAGTCCGACCCTTCTGTGGGATGTGCCTGGCTCTCGCGCAGATAGCCCCGGGTAAACTCCCCGTCGATGCCCGCCACCAGCGCCAACTGGTCCCCCCCAGCAACGCGGTAACGGCTTCTGATGCCCGCACTCTCCTGGCCGTTTTCCTCCAGGGCCTGCCCGGGCAGATAGTGTTGTAAAAAACGCATCTCCGTCTTTCGCAGGTAGGGCGTCAATACCAATGTCCGATCCCCGCCCAAATCGATATCCAAGCGCGAGTACAACCGCAGGGCGTCGGCATCGCGAAATGCCTCTGGGTTGGGGTTTTCCCGACTGGCGCGGCGGTTTCGATAGGCACCGGTGCCTTCAATATATCCCGCCGTCTCCTGATTGACATTGGTTGCGGCCAGACGTGTCCGGATCTCCAGGGAGCCAGTCTGCACCAGGTGTTGCAGGCTGAGTTTCTGCTGGTCGTAGCCGGAGCGGTCCCGGTAGCCGCCGTCTGTGGACAGAGACAGATCCATACGCAGACCCCAGGGGTTGTCGGTACCGGTGTCTGCCGAGAATTTCGCCCGATAAAACGCCTCGGGACCGGCTTCAAACCCAACCGCAGCGGAGGCACCGCCCGCTTTTTCCCCCACGGTGGGACTGATCACATTCACCACACCGTGCAGGGCATTGGCACCAAACAGGATGCCGGCGGGCCCCCGTGTCACCTCGATACCCCGGGCCGTTTCACTGTGGGATTCGAAAAGTTCATTGATATTGCAAAAGCCCTTCGCACGCAGTGGTATGCCGTCTTCAGCACTCAGCACACTGCCACAGGCCCCGGCGCCGGACAGCACCGGCGAGCGCAGCGCCGGCAGGTATTCCTGGCCATTGCCCCTGGCCAGATTCACACCGGGCACCCGCACCAGGCTCTGTTGAATATGGCTGTGTCCCACCAGGGTCAGGGCCTCACCGCCAACTTCAGAGAAGCGCTCCGGCAATGCCCCTGCGTGGCTGGCCGTTACCAGCAAGGTCTCGATGCGCTCCTGCCCGGCCACGCCGCTGCCCGGCAGCATAAGCCATCCCAGCAGACCACTCATGCAATACAGGCCAGCCCCCTGCCGTATTGGCCGCGCTATCTCCTTTGGCATCCGAAATCCCCTATAGCATTTTCAATGCCCGCTCTCTCTGGCCAAAGGAAAGTTCAGCGTCATTATGTGTATGAACGATCACCAGGGCGGCCCACGGAGATTCCGACCAAAGTATCACTACTCAATACAGTCAATAAAATCCTGAAATTTCCGGGCCCAGTAAACCATTACAGCCACCGGTGTAGTTGGCTTTTTTACGCAATCACTTTGCATTGCAACTCCCCTGAAAAATCCGCCAAGGATTTCTACGGTAGCAAATTCACAGGGCAACAATCCTATCCGGTATCCCAATCCAACAGGACCGGATAGATAACAGAATATCAACACAACAGGGCCCCGATTACACTTAGCGATAGCTGTTAAACCCGGTTTGCCCTGAGCAATCCCTCTTTGGCCAGGACCGGTTTTGCCCAAACTGTACAGCATCTGGATGGGATCGGCTGCTTGGTGTACCTCACCAGGGCCCTGTGTGATATGGATACCGTTAACGGGTCTACAGGAGATATCTTGACTGCACACCCCAAAAGAAAGAACCCCGCTGTTTGCGCCTTGGCTGTCTGTCAAGGGGAGCGCGCGTGCGTATACTTACTCTGCCCGGATAAACAACCCTGCATCTCGAAGAGGAAAAAATGGCCTGGTTCTACCTGATACTGGCAGGCCTGTGTGAAATCGGCTGGGTCCTCGGACTAAAGATTTCCCAGGACCACACCACGCGCCTTTTGGGCATCCTGATGGCCGCGGTCTTTATTGGGGCCAGTGGATTGCTGCTGTGGCTGGCGCAACGGGAGATACCCATCGGCACCTCCTACGCGGTTTGGACCGGCATCGGCGCCGCCGGGGCATTCCTGGTAGGCATTCTCTTTTTTGGGGACCCTGCCAGTTTGAGCCGCTACCTCGGTGTGTTGCTGATTATAGTTGGAGTGGTCACGTTAAAGCTGGCGCACTAGTGCTGCCAAAAAAGACAGAAGGGAATTGCCGCCAGAAAAAGCTCATAATCTTCCTACTGCTCTGAAGCATAATAGAATTCTACACAGACTAAAGAGTCCCAAGTTACTCCATTGACTGCGATTAAAAGCCCAATTTTACCAATGCTTGCTCTCCAGCGTTACCCGCTCCTTGGATTCAGCTGTAAGCTAATGGTCTATATTCAACTGCGCGCATCACTGCTAGGTAGCCCAAGGCTCGCTTCATAGCGGCGATCAACTTTGCGTGACTTAGACCGTCAATCGCGTCGCGGAGAGCCTGTGCACAGTGTCCATTTATTCGACCTCTTGATATCCACTTTTCCTGGACCTAAGCTATGCTTGCGGCACAAAAGTTTTGCCCACTTTAACTTGGCCTAAAATTCTGTCACTCGAAAATTATTATCAATAAAGCATAGTTTTTCTGCGTCTTCAGGACCCTTTAAATAGAACCTTACGACATTATTTTTCCCACCTCTATAAACATCAACGTACCACTCCTGCCACAATGAAAGATCCGCTTCACCGACATTCTCCTCCTGTTTTGATCGAAATTTAGTACAGGCATTTATCAAGAGAAAATCGCTCATATTCAAACTCAACGCTGGAGCAGGAACGGATTTTCCAG
>NZ_JAVAMR010000189.1:0-468 GCF_030731025.1 Microbulbifer sp. 2205BS26-8
TTTTGGGCCAGCACCGGTCTACACAAAGGCGCCTGCCTGTTGGCCGTTCCGACGAAGACCGTTTGGTTGCTGACATGATCGAGCTTGCGCGACAGTATGGTCGATACGGCTATCGCCGGATCGCAGCTTTACTGAGAGATGCAGGCTGGCAAGTGAACAACAAGCGCGTGGAACGACTGTGGCGACGTGAGGGGCTGAAGGTTCCAATAAAGCAACCAAAGAAGGGACGGCTCTGGCTAAATGACGGGTCATGTGTTCGACTGCGTCCGGAGTATCCCAATCATGTCTGGTCGTATGACTTTGTTCATCATCGGACCAGCGACGGGAAGCATTCCGAATGCTGAATATCCTGGACGAGCACTCCCGAGAATGTCTGGCAATCTGGGTGAAACGAAAGCTGAACTCAACGGAAGTGATTAATGTATTGACAGACCTGTTCATTTTACGTGGTGTTCCCGCCTATATCCG
>NZ_JAVAMR010000190.1:0-468 GCF_030731025.1 Microbulbifer sp. 2205BS26-8
CTAGCAGGTTCAGGAGGGCAACCTTTGGCAAATCAGAACAAGGCTATGAACTGTAGATTGTTCCGCTCCCATTCCCTGTAATTTCAGACCTAAAGGTAAATGATACGTTCAAAATAATTTATGGCGGCATTCCATATCTTTCATCCACACCAATCAAAAGCCTCGGTTACCCCATTGGCGACTACCCCACTTTCGAAGTCGGATTAAGTCGCGTCTATCTCATTGATTTTCACGTGAATGATAAGATGAAGATTCTGAGCCATGGAAATTCAGCCGACACCATTAAAAAAGGAATGCTGTAGGAGGAAAAGTCTTCCAAATCGGCGATTGTGTAAATGGCACCAAGCCCTAACGGGCTACCTTAAGTGATTCTGGTAGATAATTTTAATTCGGAAGTTAAACGACTCCCGGCAAAGCCGGGAGCTTATAGGGTGACGCCCTCAAAGGGCTTTATTTGCACCCAAGGCG
>NZ_JAVAMR010000191.1:0-461 GCF_030731025.1 Microbulbifer sp. 2205BS26-8
AGACTCGGTTTGTTGATAATACAGGTTTTCGTATTCAGCTGGAGGCATATCGCCAATTGGCCCAAGAATGCGGCGATGGTTAAACCAGTCGACCCAGGTCAAGGTTGCAAGTTCAACCTCATCCAGTCCTTTCCAGGGACCTGCCCTGTGGATGACCTCCGCCTTGAATAAACCGTTGATAGTTTCTGCCAGTGCGTTGTCGTAGGAGTCGCCGACACTGCCGACTGACATATGGAAACCCGCCTCACTAAGCCGCTCGGTATATCGAATCGACAGATACTGACTACCTCGATCACTGTGATGGGTAACGCCACGGGGCTTACCTCGTGCCCAGAGTGCCTGCTCCAGAGCATCAAGCACAATGTCGGTTTGAAGGCTCTTTAATACGCGCCAGCCAACGATGTAGCGGGAGAATACGTCGACAACGAATGCGACATAAACAAAACCAGACCAAGTTGCGA
>NZ_JAVAMR010000192.1:0-448 GCF_030731025.1 Microbulbifer sp. 2205BS26-8
TTCCACAGAGCCCAGGTGATCCCGGTGCAGGTACTGATACTCAGCGGTGGTACTTGCGGGGTCTGTGACCGCTACATGCTGCACCGAACCACTCAGGGTGGTGCGCTGAACCCGGCTAATCAATCCATCGTGAATGGGCCAAATTACTTCAAAGTTACCGATAATATAAGCCTTTTCGGTTTTGAGTTGGTCGCCTTCCATCCAGCTGGATTCACGATAGAAACGCTGGCCATTGGGGCCGTATTTAAAGCGGTCCCTGGCGGTCGGGGTGTTGTCGTTCTGGCTGCTGCCCAGCACAATTTCCGTGGGCAGCTGCCGCGCGTTCCAGCGGATCCATTTGTCGTCGCCTGTAGCGGCATCGTAGCGTTCTATGGCGCCGTTGGCATCGTAGTGCAGACTGTGGGCCACGCCGTCGATGGTCACACGACTTACCGCATTGGGACCGGCG
>NZ_JAVAMR010000193.1:0-448 GCF_030731025.1 Microbulbifer sp. 2205BS26-8
CTCTACAGAGCCCAGGTGATCCCGGTGCAGGTATTGATACTCAGCGGTGGCACCCGTGGGCTCATGAATAACTACATGCTGGACCGAACCACTCAAACTAGTACGATGAACCCTGTCAATTAACGCGTCATGGTTGAGCCAGACCTCTTCAAAGTTACCGATAATATAAGCCTTTTCGGTTTTGAGTTGGTCGCCTTCCATCCAGCTGGATTCACGATAGAAACGCTGGCCATTGGGGCCGTATTTAAAGCGGTCCCTGGCGGTCGGAGTGTTGTCGTTCTGGCTGCTGCCCAGCACAATTTCCGTGGGCAGCTGCCGCGCATTCCAGCGGATCCATTTGTCGTCGCCTGTAGCGGCATCGTAGCGTTCTATGGCTCCGTTGGCGTCGTAGTGCAGGCTGTGGGCCACGCCGTCGATGGTCGCACGGCTTACCGCATTGGGGCCGGCA
>NZ_JAVAMR010000194.1:0-446 GCF_030731025.1 Microbulbifer sp. 2205BS26-8
GACCCAGTCTCTCTGGTTCTTTCTGGTATAATTTTGGCGGTAGTACTGGTGGTAGTGGCAGCACTGTTGGCAGTATCGGCGGCACTGGCAGTAGCTCTTATTACAGTGAATGGTCTAGGCAATGGCTTCAGGACACTAAAAATGCCAAGGAAGCGGCAAAAAAGGGGCCGCTTGATACACGTGTAGATGAAATATCTGAAGCTATTGGTTTGTCTGATTCTGAGTTTGACGTGGAGTTTGCAAGTAGCTCGGAAATTAAAAAAGTTACCAAAGGGCAAGCTGCTTGGGGAACTGTAAATAGGGACGGTACGATCCTGATAGATAAGTCGTTGTCTACTAAGATGAACGGTACTCGTTTCACGCAGACCTTGGCAGAGGAAATGGTTCATGTAGAACAGATCCGGTCAGGTTACTATAAACGGATCGATCCAAGCTATCGAAGATAT
>NZ_JAVAMR010000195.1:0-438 GCF_030731025.1 Microbulbifer sp. 2205BS26-8
TTGCACTTAAAACTGACCCGGGATTTGCACTTAATATTGACCCATCTCGATTGCCAGATTATGGCGTAGTTTTCTATAGTTTTCTGTTCTTTCTGCCCTCCCGATTGATCGTTGATTGTTTTAACCGATAGCTGTCATTACCCGTCTCTAGGATATGGCAGTGATGGGTTAAGCGATCTAGCAATGCCGTCGTCATTTTTTCGTCGACAAACACCGAGGACCACTCCGCAAAGCTTAGGTTGGTGGTGATGACGATGCTTGTGCGCTCGTAAAGCTTGCTGATCAAATGAAACAGCAATGCGCCGCTAGCCTGACTGATCGGCAGGTAACCAAGCTCGTCCAGAATGACCAGATCGGTGTGGATCAAGCGATTGGCCAGACGTCCCTGCTTTCCACCCTGCTTTTCTTGCTCAAGTGCATTCACCAGTTCAATCGTGG
>NZ_JAVAMR010000196.1:0-429 GCF_030731025.1 Microbulbifer sp. 2205BS26-8
CGAGATATTGTATGTTGATATCGTTTTTATTCTGTAGCGGTAAAGCGCGGAGTCTTTTCCGAAAAAGCTGATGGAGTTGCTTCCAGAGCTGCTGCGGATCGTATAGCGGGCATAACTGCCACCATTAATACTCTGTTCAACCACTGCATCTTCAATACCACAAGGAGAAGAAGGCACCACAAAAGTCAGGATATAGCTTCCGTCTGCATCCGAGGTTGGCAAGGTGACATTATACACTGGTGGCGCCCACTCTCTGCACAGATCTTCCTCTGGCGGAGGCCCCAAAGCAAAAACCGCATTTGAAAGCATCAATAATACAATAAGGAAAAGGCGCATCCTGGTCCCGCCCCTAAGTTAGTTGAATTTTTTATAGTTACAGGCAATCTCTGAAAGTTAGCTGAGGATTTTATTAATAATTTTTAAGCCAAC
>NZ_JAVAMR010000197.1:0-426 GCF_030731025.1 Microbulbifer sp. 2205BS26-8
CCGCCACCGACTTTACTGGAGCCGCCAGAGTAGTAACTCATAGCGCCGATGCTGCTAAGGTTCACCCAATACTCGCGATACTCTACACTGGAAAAGTCCTCCATAAATGTACCTAATTACCATCGAGCTTAAGCCTGCGCTGCAAGGGTGTACGATTTCACCCCGAAAAATAAGAGTTTTAACGAAGCAGGAGGCTCCACCTCCTTCCGTAGCTCTAGATTTCGCAGATCAGAGAGAATAGCCAACACTTGCCATCTCCTTATATTTAGGGTTATGCAGGGTATGCAGCCACTAACTCATAAAGGTTGCTTAGCTTGGATGGTAATTAGGTAAATGTATGGCGCGTGGTGCGAAACTGCGCGCGCTCCTCAAGCGTAGCACCCACGGTGGCATTATTCTCCGGTTTATTGTCACCATAGATTTTGT
>NZ_JAVAMR010000198.1:0-424 GCF_030731025.1 Microbulbifer sp. 2205BS26-8
ACCCAAACCGGCCCCTGAGCCGGTTTTTTTATGTCTGGATAACTTTGAAGCCGTACCCCTGGAGCTACTGATGATTTCTGCCCTAACTGCCATCTCTAACCTGATTGGCAAGGCCATCGACAAAGCGTTCCCAGACAAAACAGAGGCCAACCGGCTCAAGGCTCAGATTGACAGCCAACTGATCTCTATGGACCTGAAAGAGCTGGAATCAGCCACCAGCATCATCACCGCTGAGGCTGGTGGAGATAGCTGGCTACAACGGTGCTGGCGCCCACTGACGATGTTGACGTTTGTCGGTTTGGTCGTGGCGCATTGGTTGGGATACACGGCAGAAAACCTTAGTGAAGACCAAACCCTAGCCCTTTTGGAGATCGTAAAGATCGGCCTCGGTGGATATGTCCTGGGGCGCAGTACCGAAAAGGCA
>NZ_JAVAMR010000002.1:0-151156 GCF_030731025.1 Microbulbifer sp. 2205BS26-8
GAGGCATTTCTTTTTTTTCAGTTTGAAAATTATTTATTGGGATGTTATGTTTGCTGGATAACCCTTCAATAATTTTATTGAGCCGGGATTCTGATCCGGCTTTAACTTGGATAATATTGTCGACTGTGTCAGAGTTACTTTTTCGTACGACAGGGTCATATCTTGTAATTGAATTGTCGCTGTACCTCAGTTTTATTCCACTTCTATTATCATATATTGGGAAATCCTGATTGGTTCCACGTTCCCTGTTTATATCCATTAGGGTCGCGAACCGTCCAAATTCAGTAGATATGGCGGAATCAATACCTCTTCCGCAAATATTATTGCAATCTGCGCAGTATATTTTATCTTTAAGAAAGCCCCCGATGGCTTGTGAGATAATATGCTCTACAGTAAGCGCTCTATCATTTTGGCAACAGAGAAAACAAGTTCCCTTCATCTTTATAATATTTCCTGGTTTTGAGGTGAGCAAATACTTGTCTTGCGTAAATTTTCAGCGGTTATTGGCATGATTAAATTTTACATAACCATCTCTCTCTAGCTGCAAAAAACCAGATAAGATTTCTGTTGTTGAGTCTCGGCAATATGGTACGGCTCGGCGCTGTTAATTTTCATTTATGAAACGCTAAATTCTAGGAGCAGCGCTTAGTTAAGGTTAAATCTCTTCCTGGCTAAAATTCTTTATCTGTTCACCGTAGATGGTTACAGCTTCACTCTCTAGTCTTTCTTTTAAGCTTGCAACTTCTAGGTAGTCATTTCCAGCTTCAGCGGCCTCGTCTTCATCTTCTGATGTTTCATTTATATTTTTTAATCGTTGTAACTCCTTAGTGAGGGATTCAAGAACAATGCGAGCTTCCCAGTCTAGGAGTGAAATTTTCATTTCTCGTATAGTACTCATTATACAACCTCTTTTTTAAATATTTTTTGACATTTGAGGGCTAACTTAGAAAGTAGTCCCTTGAATTCATCAAGTGGCATGTTTGATATTGGGCAGATACTGTAATGACCAGGGCGATCATTAATCAGTTTTAATCCAGTGGGCACTAGCGTATGTTTTGGTATTTTCCATACCCAGCCAGAAAGCGGAGTAGAATCTAATCTCTTTTTAGTCGATAGAGATATCCCTTTTCCATTAGCTACAACTACTACTATTCCATTGACGTCAATAGTATCTATATCTTTTGGCCTTCTAACATTGGTTAGCCTTGGACTGGAGGAGTTCCCAAGTCGAAATAGATCCTCAGGGGCCATAAATAAGTCTTCAACATTCACATCCTGTCTCCTTCTGTTAACTAGCAGGCTGCTGAAAAACTCGGATTTTGAATTAAAGCATCATCATCTTGAAGTTTTAGAATCAAAAAAACACTTGTTTTGTAGGCTCTGAATTTTCTGATTTTATAAGAGTTAAGGTAAAAATTTCGTTAAAGGGACTTTTTCAGCAGCCTGCTAAGAGCTTATATTTTTATGCAACTGGAAACCCTACCATCATTTGGCATACTTCAATGTCTGCCGCCATTACAAAATCTTTCAAAAATATATGCCGATCAAAAAATACACAATTTCCGGCGAGCCCCGCATTCTATAAGGCTTCTAGCCGTGTTTGATTGAAAATCATACTGCCAAAAGGGCCGTCGGTCACTCCTCCCCACGCCTGTCGGTTTTTGGTGCTCTTTTGGTTGGTGAAATTGAGAGTAGGGCCGGGCTGTGAGCTGGTGCGGGTTCTAGGCTTCGTGAGTATTTCAGAAAGTGAAAGCTATTGAAGCGTTGTGAAATATTGCTTCTCTGTTCAAGCCTCACTTTTAGCGCTTTGAGCCCCTCGAAAGGTACAAGGAGGTAAGGGTTGAAATGTGGGGCAGGGGACGTCTTGTTGGCGTACATTTACTGCATCCCTGACAGCTTGAAATATTTTGCGTTGAGACTTTGTTGAGACTTTAACGAAAAAGGGCGGGACTAAGGAAATTAGTACCGCCCTTCTATACTTGCAACCAATTGATCTACAAGGTTTTTATGGCGGTGGGGCAGGGATTCGAACCCTGGGACCTGTTACAGTCAACGGTTTTCAAGACCGCCGCTTTCGACCACTCAGCCACCCCACCAATTTGTGCTCGGGATTATACTTGGCTCCTGGCAGGATACAAGCATCATTGTAAATTTTTCAAATAGTTCAATAAGTTAGACGCTTTGTTGGACAGTTTTTGCCACAGCGTTGCACGGGTTGAAGCCACCTCCAGGGGCAGGTGGCTTTTACCCTGTGTGCTCAGCTGGCCTCTGCTGAGTTGCGGCCGATGTCGGCATCAACACGATTCTGCGCTTCCCCTTGGCTCACACGGGGATCATTGGTGGGACGGGGCAGGGTGCGCGGGCTGTGCTCGACGGCAGCGGGCTGATCTGTGTCCAGCGGCTGCTGTAGACCCATTTTATGGTGTTCTGTGATAATCGAAAGCTGGTGCAGCGGCTTGGGGTTGATCCGGGGATCATTACCGGCGCGGCCCTGCAGTGCTGGGGAGGGTGCTTTTTCCGATGCCGCAGCTTCTGCGGTCAACACGGCTTCCTGGGCGCCGTCCCCCGCATCGCGCTGTTCCCGCAAAGCGGCGTCATTGGCTTCTTTTAAGGCAATCTCTTCGACATCCACCGGCTCAATAGCGGAAGCATTCTCCAGAGGAGAGGGCTCTGTTATTGGTGTTTCGGCAACCGATTTCTCAACAGCAGTGTCTATTTCCACTTTGCCGGGAGCCTGTGCTTCTGCCATTGGGTTGGCAACAGACGGCTCCTCAGATGCTGCCGGGATCGGTTGCGTTTCGGTATCAATAGTGATCGTCGGTTCTGCGAGTGTAGATGCCGTTTCGGCCTTGGCTCTATTTCCTCTGGCGGTATCACTTTGTATTGCTGTGGATTCCGGTTGTTCCATCAAGTGAGGGCTTGTTGAAACCTCTGCTACCTGCGCAACTTGCTCTGTTTGAGGTGCGGGTTTTGATGTCTTGGGCTGGCGCTCGTGCCGTTTCCTGGATCTGGTTTCCTGGGCTGCAGGCGGCGCTGCACTGCGGTTTTTATTGGCAATGGCTTGTGACTTTTTGGCTTCACCTTCCGCTTCGTCAATGGCTTCATTGATTTCGCGGTTCAGTTCTTCCTGGCCTTGGGTTGCGGCTGTGGCAACTTCTCCACGGCGGCCGCGGCGGCGTGCCTGCGGGCGTCCGCGAACATTGCTTGGGCGGCGTGCCGGCTTCTGTTGTTGCCCCGTGGCTTCATCAGCCTGCTCAGCTTTGGTATCAGTAATTGTAGAGCGGTTGTCGTCTTGGCCACGGTTGTCGTGGCTGCGACGGCGACGGCGTCGGCGTTGGCCATCGCCCCGCCCTGAACCGGTCTCGGATTCCTCGGTTTGCTTCCCCTGGCGTTTGTCTTCTTGCCTGGTGTCCTCGCGGCGTGCAGGACGCCCATTGCGGTTGCTGCGGCCACCGCGCTGATTGCGATTGCGCTGGTAACCTTTGCTGCGATGCTTGGATTTTTTGTGTTTGTCAGACGCTTTCTCCCCGCTTGAGAAGAGAGAGACAATGGCGTTAATCAAACGGCTGAGCAGACCGGGTTCGAGCTTTTGTTCCGGGGTGGGTGCCGGAGCGGTATGTGCGATCTGCTGTACAGCGGGTTGAACCGCTGTGCGCTGGGGCTTCTCCTCTTTTCTGGTAGCGACCTCTTCGACAGTGCCGGAAATTTTATAGGAGGTTTCCGGAGTGGCCGTGTCGTCATCGCGCAGGCGCTGCACTTCAAAGTGTGGAGTTTCGAGTTCCGCACTGGGCACGACAACGACACGGGTATTATTTCGGGATTCGATCTGCGAAATGGTTTTGCGCTTTTCGTTGAGCAGATACGTAGCGACATTGACTGGCGTGATCGCGCGAATCTCTGCACTGCGCTCTTTCTTGGCCTCTTCTTCCACCAGGCGCAGAATGGAGAGCGCCAGGGATTTTGTGCCGCGAATGGTGCCCTGACCGCTGCAGCGGGGGCAGATCCGGAAAGTGGTCTCACCCAGAGAGGGGCGCAGGCGCTGGCGGGACATTTCCAGCAGGCCAAAGCGGGAGATACGGCCAACCTGGACCCGGGCGCGGTCCATGCTTAGGGCCTTCTCCATGCGCTTTTCCACTTCGCGCTGGTTGGATTTGCTCTGCATATCGATAAAGTCGATAACAACCAGGCCCCCCATATCGCGCAGGCGCAATTGGCGGGCAATTTCATCCGCCGCTTCCAGGTTGATATTGCGGGCAGTCTCCTCAATATCCCCCCCCTTGGTTGCGCGGGAGGAATTGATATCGATAGATACGAGCGCTTCTGTGACATCGATCACGATGGAGCCACCAGAGGGCAGCTTTACTTCCCGTTCAAAGGCGGTTTCTATCTGGCTTTCGATTTGGTAGCGGTTGAACAGCGGGATAGCATCTTCGTAGTACTTTACCTTGCTGGTATAGTGGGGCATGACCTGGCGGGCGAATTCCGCTGCCAATTGGTAAGCGCCTTTGTCATCGACAATCACTTCGCCGATATCGTCGCGCATGTAGTCACGAATTGCGCGGATAATGACGTTGCTTTCCTGAAATAGGAAGTGTGGCGCCTTGGAGGAGTCGGCTTCCTCTTTGATCGCTGCCCACAGCTTCAGCAGGTAGTTCAGGTCCCACTGCAGTTCATCACTGCTGCGGCCGACACCAGCGGTGCGCACGATAATACCCATGCCCGAAGGGACTTCCACGCTGGCCAGGGCATCGCGCAGCTCAGAGCGCTCATCACCTTCAATGCGCCGGGAAATACCACCGGCGCGGGGGTTGTTTGGCATGAGTACTAGATAGCGCCCGGCAAGGCTGATAAAGGTGGTGAGCGCTGCGCCCTTGTTGCCGCGCTCTTCCTTATCTACCTGTACAATGACTTCCATGCCCTCCTTAACCACATCCTTGATCTTGATGCGGCCTTCGTGTTTGAGGAAGTACTCGCGGGAGATCTCCTTTAGTGGGAGGAAGCCGTGGCGCTCTTCGCCGTAATCGACAAAGGCAGCTTCCAGGGAAGGCTCCACACGGGTGATCTTGCCTTTGTAGATATTGGCTTTTTTCTGCTGGCGGGTACGGTTTTCAATGTCCAGATCGTAGAGCCACTGGCCGTCTACCAGGGCAACACGCAACTCCTCTGGCTGGGTTGCGTTGATTAGCATTCTCTTCATGCGTGTCGTTTTCCTTGCGTTACGCAAAGGAGGACAACCGCTGTTCACAGGCTTGCTTGTGGGCCGCCAAGAGGAGAGGACCAGATGGCGGGGCAGGGACAAGGGTGGCACTATGCTCTGCCGCTGATTCGATCTATGCGGCTGAGTGAAACCAATGTGCACCCTTTCTGGCACTGCAAAAACTCTGGATACGCACTGCTGCCACGTGATCCATTGGTACCTTCTGTACCATTTTTCCTTCAGTACTTTCTATGAGTACTGCCCGGTACCCGTACCATGGGCTTGCATGGCTGGGTCGGGTGCCACCCGTCGGTCAGTTTCAGGCGGGGTGGCAAGGTTTGCGTCAACATTGCTGGTTGTGTAGCGCGGCTTTTGACCGAGACCAGCAGTTCTATATTTTGTCCGCCGGGTCTGCGTAAGCGGAGAAACCCGGGTAGCCAGTGCGGTCGCTGGCGTTATCTGCTACAGAATGGGACGCAAGTTAATGAGTCGTCCTTTCAAGCGCTGCGGGTCACGGCCCGTCTTACCTTCGCGATAAATACCCGCACAACTGCGGGTTGTTACTTACGATGAGGCCCCAGGGGTTTGCAATGCTGGGTAACGCCTCACCGGCTGGGTTGTTATCGATAACGCGGCATTTCCGCGCACCGGCCGAACGGCGATATTTTCTTTGAAAACAGAGCTGTTTTTTACAGTGGCAAGATGCCAACAGTCGAAAACCTGCCGAATCCGGTCTGCCTGAATATAGCATGGACAGAAGAGTGCTTCAATTGTCCCAGTTGCAACGCTATGATGCCTGCCATGCGAAGTACACCCTCCTTTAAGTTGGCTGCGGCCGACAATTCCTCTGGTACCTGGACTCCCTCTGGTGGCGTGCAATTTTTGACTGTGCCGCTTGAGCTGGCGGGGCAGCGGATCGATAACTTCCTTCTGGCACGCCTCAAGGGGGTGCCCCGTTCAAGGATCTACCGAATCCTGCGCAAGGGGGAGGTCAGGGTAAACAAAGGGCGTGTGAAAGCGGAGTACAAGCTGAAGACGGGTGATGTGGTGCGCGTGCCGCCACTACGCGTGGCCGACACAACGCCTGCCCCGCTGGCGGGGGCGTCACTGCGTCAGCTGGTGAAAGCGTCGATTCTCTACGATGACAATGGGCTGTTGGTTATCAACAAGCCTGTGGGTTTGGCGGTGCATGGCGGCAGCGGCATACGACTCGGGCTTATTGAGGTGCTGCGCCAGATCTATCCGCAAAGCCCATTTATTGAGCTGGTACACCGCCTGGACCGGGATACCAGTGGTGCGATCATGGTGGCGCGCAAACGCGCAGTGCTGCAGCATGTGCAGGCTGATCTGCGCAGTGGTCGCGTGGATAAATCGTATTTGGCGCTGGCTGCGGGTAAATGGCCGCGCAGCCGGCGGGTAGTAGAGGCTTGCCTGCGCAAGAATACTCTTAAGAGCGGCGAACGGATGGTATCCGTTCATCCCGACGGCAAACCCTCTGTGAGCCGGTTTCAGGTGCTGGAGCGCTTTCGGGCGACGACCCTGCTTGCGGTAGAACCGATGACGGGTCGCACTCATCAGATCCGGGTACACGCGCAGTTTGTCGGTTGTCCACTGGCAGGTGATGACAAGTACACACCAGATGACGTGAACCGGGGGTTTCGCAGCCTGGGCCTCAAGCGTCTCTTTCTGCATTCCGCCTCTGTGGGTTGTCAGCTCCCCGATGGGGAAAAGGTAGTTGTGGCGGCGCCATTACCCGATGAACTGGGGGCACTGTTGAAGAGATTGCGCGAGGAAATGGGCTGATGCTGGTTATTCTCGACTGGGATGGTACTGTCTGTAATTCCGAGTCCCGTATCGTGGGGTGCATGCAGCGCGCCGCTGAGCGGGTGGGGCTTCCAGTGCTCGCTGCAGAGGCGGTGAGCGATATTATCGGGCTCGGGTTGCCGGAGGCGGTGGAGACACTGTTGCCCGATGCCGGCGTTAAGGAAAAACAGGCGCTACGTCAATTGTATTCCGAGGAGTGGTTGGCTGCCTGGGCCGAGCCCCTGCCGCTGTTTGACGGGGTGTTGGATACCCTGGATCGCTTGCGTTGCGCTGGACATCAGCTGGCGGTGGCCACGGGCAAAAGCCGCCGCGGCCTCAATCGCGAGTTTGAGCAGCATGGTCTGGGGCACCTGTTTGCAGCGAGCCGCTGCGCAGACGAGACGGCCTCCAAACCCGATCCGAGGATGCTGCGGGAACTGCTGCGGGAGACAGGCCGCTCCGCCGGACAGGCGGTCATGGTGGGAGATACGGTGTACGATCTGGAGATGGCGGCGGCGATAGGCATGCCCTCCGTCGGGGTCAGCTACGGTGTACATTGTCCGGCGCGTTTGCGGGAATGTGGCCCCAAAGCCATTATCCACCGCTTCACCGAGTTGCTCAGCTGGCCGCCCCTGGCGTCTTGAGAGGCGGTGCCAGTGGGTCCATACCGTGCTCGCACAACAGGTCTGTTAGACGGATCAGCGGGAGGCCCACCAGGGTATTGATGTCGGTACCTTCCAGCTTTTCAAATAGCGTAATCCCCAGTCCCTCCACTTTGAACGCGCCCGCGCAGTCGTAAGGTTTCTCCAGTTCCACGTAGCGTTCAATCTGTGCTTTGCTGAGTGGGCGAAAGTAGACCGTATAGGTTTCTAGGCAGGTCGATTGCCTGCCGCTCGCGCTGTCGAGGACAGACAAGCCTGTATGGAAAGTGGCCCGTTTGCCGGCGCAGGTGCCCAATTGCGCTATGGCGCGCTCCCGGGAGCCCGGTTTGTGGAGGATGTGGCCGCTGCATTCGGCCACTTGGTCCGCTCCAATAATCAGGGCCTGCGGATATGTGCAGGCCAGGGCGCGGGCTTTCTCTTCGGCGAGGCGCAGAGCCCGGGCGCCGGCGTTCTCCCCGGGTTTCGTCTCCTCATCAGTTAAGGGGGCGGCGTACTGGAAAGGGAGTTGCAGTTGCCTGAGCAGGGCCCTTCGATAGGGAGAACTGGAGGCGAGTATCAGGGGCTGGGCCATGCTTACCGTGTCTCCACTTTTGTCCGGTTGCGGTTTAAGTCCGGGGGATACTGCAGTGCCTCAATGGCTTTGACAAGGGTGGGGTGAGTCCATAGAATTGCGCGCTTATGCCGACAGACCCCTCTAGATCATTGTTACCGAAGCGTATTGACGCGCGAAAGTTGGCGCAACGCGAGCAGTCTCTCGACGGCATTTTGCCGACGGATGCCCTTGAGCGGCTAAATAGTGCGGTAAAGTCTATTGATGGCGCAATTTCAGCGGAATTGCGATTTGGACGGGACCTGCAAGGGCACCTTACCGTGTGCGGTAGCGTCACTGGTACTGTCGAGCTGCTTTGTCAGCGCTGTCTGCACCCGGTACGCGAGCAGTTGGAAGGGCCATTTTACTGGGGTATTGTATGGTCCGAGGCGCAGGGCAAGTCTCTCCCCAGAGACCTGGACCCAGTGATACAGGGCGGCGATGAGCTGGATCTGTACCAGATTCTCGAGGATGAAGTTCTGCTCAATCTGCCGATGGTGGCTTATCATCAGGAGAAGTGTGTTCCCAAGGGGCATTTCCAGTTTGGTGAGAGTGATACCGAAGCGGGTGGGCAACGGGAAAACCCCTTTAAAGTGCTGGAGCAATTGAAGGGTTCATCGGGCAAGTCGTAGATTGGCCCGATGGGTTAGGGCTCGCCGGTAGGCGCCCCGGTTCCAGCGAAATCTGTTTATTTTAGGAGCTGGTAATGGCTGTTCAACAAAACAAGAAGACTCGTTCCCGTCGCGGTATGCGCCGCTCTCACGACGCCTTGGGTGCCGATACAACGCTTTCGGTAGACCCGACGACTGGCGAAAAGCACCGCCGTCACCACGTAACCAAAGATGGCTTCTACCGTGGCCGCAAGGTGATTGCAACCGTCGGCACCGAAGAAGAGTAAGTCTTGGTCAACCGATTGCGATTGGCCGTGGATACGATGGGCGGGGACTTAGGTCCCCGCTCTGTCGTTCCGGCCTGCATCCGATTTCTTCAGAACTTCCCGGAGGCGCACTTAACGCTTTTTGGCCCGCGCAACGTGCTCGGGGCTCAGCTATCCAGGCAGTACCGCCAGGGTTCCCCCGATCGGTTTGAGATCATTCACTGCGAACAAATTATCACCCAGGCATGCAACCCCCTGCAGGCTGTGCGTCACAGCCGTGAGTCCACAATGGCCCTGGCACTGAAGGCGGTTGCCAGTGGCGATGCGCAGGCAGCCGTCACCTCAGGCAATACCGGTGCACTGTTAGCGCTAAGCCGCAGTATTCTGGGTAATATTGACGGGGTTCGAAAGCCGGCGTTGGGTAAGTCTGTGCCCTCGGGTAAGGGCTCCTGCTATCTTCTGGATCTCGGGGCGAATGTGGACTGCAATGCAACAGATCTGCTGCAATTTGCACGGATGGGCATTGAGGCGCAGCATATCCACACGGCGATTGCCCGCGAGGACATCAAGGTGGCCCTGCTCAATATCGGCGCGGAGGCGCATAAGGGAACAGCCGAGATACAAAAAGCCGCAAATCTGCTTGTGGCTGAACCCCGGATTAACTATGTGGGTTTTGTGGAGGGGCACGATATTTTTACCGGCGCCGTGGATGTGGTTGTCTGCGATGGCTTGATGGGAAATGTGGCGATGAAGTCCGCTGAAGGCGTGATTCGACTAATGGGTCAAAAAGTGTTCACCATCGAGGAAAAGGGATATTTCAAGCGTTTTTTTGGCCAATTGGCCATAAAGCTGTTGCGAAAATGGCGTACACGGCTGGAGCCTGCCCGCTATAATGGCGCCAGTTTTGTAGGGGTGAAGGGCAACGTGATCAAGAGTCACGGCGGGGCCAGCAGCGAGGCATTCTACCGGGCGCTGGTAACGGCCAAGGAGTGCGCCGATGCCAATCTTGCCGCCAGGGTTGATGCAGCTCTGGCGCAATCCGGCGCGCGGAGCCCGAATGAAGCAGGGTAGGAAATAACCTCTGCTGATAATTGCTACTTAGGTTTAAGGATATCTTATGACCAATGCTGCACTTGCATTTGTCTTTCCGGGGCAGGGATCCCAGAAGATTGGGATGCTTTCCGAGATTGCCTTGGAGGCTCCCGAAATCCCGGCCACCTTTGCCGAGGCTTCGGAAGTTTTGGGGTACGACCTCTGGGACCTCTGTCAGAATGGCGAGCAGGAGGATATCAATCTCACCCAGCGCACCCAGCCCCTGCTTTTGACCTCAAGCGTTGCCCTGTATCGTCTCTGGCGCGCGCGCGGTGGCGCTTTGCCAGGCCGTATGGCAGGCCACAGTCTCGGGGAGTGGTCCGCACTGGTCTGTTCCGGTGTTGTGGCTTTTAAAGAGGCGGTGCATCTGGTGCGTGAACGCGGTCGCCTGATGCAGGAGGCTGTACCCTTGGGCAGTGGAAGCATGGCAGCAGTGATTGGTCTGGATGATGAGGCAGTGGAAGTTGCCTGTGCTGGTTCTGCAAAGGGCGAAGTGGTTGCTGCTGTGAATTATAACTCTCCCGGTCAGGTTGTGATTGCCGGCAATAGCGCTGCAGTGGAGAGAGCGCTACAGGCCTGCAGGGCGGCGGGTGCCAAGAGGGCCATGTCTCTGCCGGTTAGCGCCCCTTTCCACACCGAGTTGATGCGACCCGCTGCCGAAAAACTTGCGCCCCAGATTGAAGCGGTGCAGTTTGATACACCTGAAATTCCCATTGTGCACAATGTGCATGCACAAGCAGAATCAGATCCGGCGGCAATAAAGGCCCTAATGATCGAGCAAATCTATCACCCTGTACGCTGGACCGCCTGTACGCAAAAGATCATCGCCGATGGTACGACGCAGTTGATTGAATGCGGGCCCGGCAAGGTGTTGGCTGGATTGGTCAAGCGAGTCGATCGCAACATTGCCTGCCATGCTGTTGATAATCCATACAGCTTTAATGAAGCCCTGAGATCCACTGCGGCATAGACCGTACAAAAGCCCGGTGCGACTATTCACAAGGACAAAGCCACTATGACGTTACAGATTTCCCTAGCGGGAAAAGTCGCCCTGGTTACCGGAGCCAGCCGGGGTATTGGCGCGGGGACGGCAGATATGTTGGGCGGTCTGGGTGCCACGGTCATTGGTACTGCCACGAGTGCTGACGGCGCTGAGAAAATCACTCTGCGCTTTGCCGAAAAAGACATCAGCGGTGTTGGCATGGTTCTCGATGTCACCAAGTCGGAGAGCATCACACAATTGCACGCTGCCGTGAAAAGTGATTTTGGTGCGCCTACTATCCTGGTCAACAATGCGGGCATCACCCGGGACAACCTGCTGATGCGCATGAAGGATGACGAGTGGGACTCAGTGATTGAAACAAATTTGACCGCCGTATACCGTGTGACCAAGGCCTGCTTGCGCGATATGACCAAGGCGCGCTGGGGGCGTATTGTCAATATCAGTTCTGTTGTAGGCAGTATGGGAAATGCGGGCCAGAGTAATTATGCCGCTACCAAGGCCGGCGTGGCAGGATTTGCGCGCTCATTGGCGGCGGAAATCGGCTCTCGCGGTATTACGGTCAATACTGTTGCGCCCGGATTTATTGATACCGATATGACCAAAGTGTTGTCTGAAGCGCAGCGTGCAGCACTCCTGGAAAAGATCCCTCTCGGTCGACTTGGCCAGCCCGAAGAGATTGCGTCTGTGGTGGCATTCCTGGCGAGTGACGCCGGCAGTTATATCACCGGTGAGACAATACAGGTCAATGGCGGCATGTACATGACTTGACCAGCATTTGAAATTAATTTTATAACTTATTGATTTCAAAAGTATATGCTTGTTTTCTGAAGGTGGTGAAGGGCCGTGCATTACATCCCCAAAAACTTGGGGTACAATGGCCTCTGAATTATCCAGAAGCTGTGTGAGCCGGTCGTTATCACCAATGGTTGGATTTGGTGAAATAACAATAGCGACCAAAACAGATTTTTACCCAATAGGAGTTAAATTGAATCATGAGCAGCATTGAAGAGCGCGTTAAAAAGATCGTTGCTGAACAACTGGGCGTGAAGGAAGAAGATGTTAAGCCTGAAGCCTCTTTTGTTGAAGATCTGGGCGCGGACTCGCTCGACACAGTTGAGCTGGTAATGGCTTTGGAAGAGGAATTCGAGACCGAAATCCCCGATGAAGAAGCTGAGAAAATCACTACTGTTCAGCTGGCAATGGATTACATCAAGGACAACCTTGGTTAATTTCTGCTGGGTAGTTTAGGCGCTGGCAGTATCATTTCGATACTTGGCCAAGCGACTCCGGGAGCCGTTCTATGTGTTACATAGCTCGGCTCTCTTTTTATTCGCACCATGGAATGATGACTGCTGGCCGGGGGTTGTTTTCTCCTCTAGGTTGGAATCTACGGCGGCAGCAAGAGCTTCGGGGGAATCAGAGTGTCGCACAGAAGAGTGGTAGTAACCGGAATGGGGGGTGTCAGCCCGCTGGGTAACACCTTGGGAGAGACTTGGTCCGGTATTCTCGCAGGGACCAGTGGTGCAGCTCCGATAGAGACATTTGATGTTTCCGCTTTTTCTACCCGCTTTGCGGCCACAGTGAAAGCGTTTGATCCCACGCCTTATATGCCCGCTAAAGATGCACGCAAAATGGATACCTTTTTGCAATATGGCCTGATTGCGGGTATCCAAGCGGTGGAAGACAGTGGTCTGGAAGTCAATGAGTGCGACGCACCGCGCATGGGTACCTGTATCGGTTCCGGCATGGGAGGCGTCCTGGCCATTGAAAACAATGGCATGCTGATTGCGGAAAAAGGACCGCGCCGGGTGTCCCCCTTCTTTGTGCCGGGCGCCATTATCAATATGGTCGCGGGCAATTTGTCGATTAAGTATGGTCTGAGGGGACCGAATCTCGCTGTGACCACGGCCTGTACAACAGGTACGCACGCGCTGGGCCTGGGCATGCGCGCAATCCAATATGGCGACGCAGATGTCATGGTATGTGGCGGTGCCGAAATGGTTACAACACCCGTCGGACTCGGTGGATTCTGCGCAGCGAGGGCACTTTCGACCCGCAATGACGATCCAAAATCCGCCAGCCGACCCTGGGACAAAGATCGCGACGGTTTTGTGTTGGGGGAAGGAGCTGCCGTGCTGGTACTGGAGGAGTACGAGCGGGCCAGAGCGCGAGGGGCAACAATTTATGCAGAAGCCGCCGGTTTTGGTATGAGCAGCGATGCCTTCCACATGACCTCTCCCCCCGAGGACGGTGCAGGTGCGGCACTGTCAATGCAAAATGCGCTCAAAGATGCCGAACTCAATGCGGATGCCATTCAGTACATCAACGCTCACGGTACCTCAACACCATTGGGTGACAGGGCTGAAATTCAGGCGGTGCACTGTATCTTTGCGGATACAAGCAGTCGGTTGGCAGTGAGTTCCACCAAGTCAATGACGGGTCATTTGCTCGGGGCAGCGGGTGCAATAGAAGCAGCTTTCTCCGTCTTGTCGCTGCGCGACCAGGTAGCACCGCCTACCATCAACCTGCATGACCCGGACGATGTCTGTCTCGGTATGAACCTTGTCCCCCATGAGCCCCAGTCCATGGTGATAGACGCGGTGCTTTCAAACTCCTTTGGGTTTGGAGGCACTAACGGGTCGCTGATCTTCAAGCGAGTCTGATCCACTCGCCCGAACAGGGGGCGAACATGCTCCGCTGGGGGAAGGATGTTTCAGTTACCACAACTCTTCCTGCGGGGGCGGGCTGTGCCCCGGTTGGCCCCCGACAGTGACTATACAGAGGGCATCCTCGAAACCATGCGTTGCCACAGCGGCAGCCTGCCGTTGTGGCCACTGCACCGGGACCGCTTGATCCGCTGCGCCTCTTTGAATCGGGGCTTGCTCGATGAAATCGATCATTCCATCCCACATCTGGCCGCCCGGTATATCCGGGGAGAAGCGGTCGCCCGCTTGCGTATTGGTCTTGTTGGCGGTGACAAATGCTGGGATCTGTCCTTTTTTCCGATGATGTGCTCTCTGGAGGCAGAACTTGGCATTCACTTGTTTCCTTGCAACACACGCCTGCCAATTTCTGGTTTGATGAATTCGGGCTGCAAATTCCTGTCTCGCAGCCGATATAATGCAGCTAAAGTTGAACTGCCGGCCGGTGAGCGACTGGATGGCCTGATGTTCGATAGCGCTGGCAGGGTAATAGAAAGCCTGCGCTGTAACCTGCTGGCACGTTTCGACGAGACCTGGGTGACCCCGGATCTGCAACGCTGTGGTGTCCGGGGAGTCATGCGTGCATGGCTTTCCGATTGGGTCTGGTGGCAGGAGCGGGATATGGATATTCAACTACTCAGCAGTGCCGATGAGGTAGTGCTGTGTAACAGTGTCCGGGGGGTGCTCCCCGTGGTAGAGGTTATTGGTATCAAGAACTGGACAATAGGCGCCGGTGCGCGAAGATTGCAGCAGTTGATTGTGGAAGAATTGTGGTGAAGAAAAAGCGACCCAGTGTCCTCGGAAAGCTTTGTAAGGCCACATTTGGTGGGTTCTTCCTGGTGTGCCTGCTGGCGGCGCTATCGCTGTGGGTGGCGAATGCCACCTTGACCGCTGCACTGCCGATAGAGGAAAACGGGTGGCAGTTCCAAGTGGAAAAGAGCAGCAGCTTGTCCAGAGCGCTCAGGCACCTTGAGCGCGATGGCATTATCCACTGGCCTCGTCTTGTGCTCGCCTATGCCTATTGGGCGGGCAAGACCGATATCCATCCCGGGGAATACCTGCTGCCCAGGGGCAGCAGCGCTATAGACCTGGTTTCCCGCCTGCACCGCGGTGAGGTGATGCGCTATCGGGTTACTCTTGTGGAGGGCTGGACGTTTCGCCAGGCACTGCAGAAGATCAGGTCGGAGCAAAAGATCGTGAAATCTGCAGCGGGCAGTACGGTACATGCTGCAGCCCAAGCGCTCGGCCTGGAAGTAGGCGCGGTCGAGGGCTGGATTTTCCCCGACACTTATGTGTATCGCTCCGGCACCACGGATGTCGAGTTGCTGCAGCAGGCCTATGAACGCATGCAGCAGGTGCTGGGCGAAGAATGGCAGGCGAAGGGAGACAAGCTTCCCTACAAATCTCCCTATGAGGCCCTTATCATGGCCTCGCTAATCGAAAAAGAAACCGGTCAGCCTTCCGAGCGCGGCCAAATTGCCGGAGTTTTCGTGCGCCGTTTGAACAGGGGTATGCGGCTGCAGACGGACCCTGCGGTGATCTATGGTTTGGGTGAGGGTTACAACGGAAATCTTACCCGCGCACATTTGCGCCAGCCAACTCCCTATAATACTTACGTCATCCACGGGCTTCCCCCGACGCCTATAGCCCTGCCTGGGCGCGCGGCCATTCGCGCAGCGCTCAATCCCAAGCCGGGCAAAAGCCTTTACTTTGTAGGCAAGGGTGATGGCTCCCACCACTTTTCAGCAACTCTGACAGAGCATAACCGTGCAGTGCGAGAGTATCAGCTGAAGCGGCGAGCGGACTATCGCTCCAGCCCGGCAGAAGGAAATTAAATTGTGTCGCGCGGAAAATTCATAACTCTGGAGGGGGTGGAAGGCGTTGGCAAGTCCACCAACCTGCAGTTTATTACCCAATGGTTAAACGATCGCAAAATCCCATTTGTGCAGACCCGGGAGCCCGGGGGTACGCCCCTGGCAGAACAGTTGCGCGCATTGTTGCTCACCAGGCGCGAGGAAGTGGTGGACCCAATGGCTGAACTGTTAATGGTATTTGCCGCACGGGCCCAGCACCTGGCCCAAGTGATCGTGCCGGCGTTGCAACGTGGCGATTGGGTTGTCTGTGATCGTTTTACGGATGCTACTTATGCGTATCAAGGTGGTGGCCGCCAGCTCGATAGAATACGAATTGAGCAACTGGAGCAGGCTGTGCAGGGCGACTTGCGCCCGGACAAAGTACTGTTGCTGGACCTGGACCCGGAAACTGGTTTGCAGCGCGCTGGCCGAAAGGGGGTGGCAGACCGCTTCGAGAGCGAGCACCTGGCGTTCTTCCATCGAGTGCGCACCGCTTATCATGCGCGTGCACAGGCCTTCCCGGGGCGGTATGCCATTGTCGATGCCAGCCAACCCCTGGAAAAGGTACAGAGAGCGCTGGGGCAGGAACTGGCGCACTTGTTGTAGCTGCATGTTAGGCTCTCCTGAAAAAAGTGCGGCCTGCGGATGGCGGTTTCCCTTTAATATGAACTTGGCAAATGTCCGTATCTGAAACACTTGAACAGACTTCCATTCCCTCCCCGCTACCCTGGCAGGCTCAGCAGTGGCGGCGCCTCGGGATACAGTGGCGGGCAGGGCGCTGTCCGCACGCACTGCTGCTGACAGGCCAGGTGGGGCTGGGCAAGCGACGCTTTGCCGAGGCCTTTGCTGCCCTGGTGTTGTGTGAACAGCCGCGTAACGGACAGGCCTGTGGCGGTTGTCGGGATTGTCGGCTCTGGCAGGCGGGTTCTCATCCGGATTTTCTGCGACTGGAGCCTGAGAAGCCGGGAGGAGCCCTCAAAGTGGAGCAGATTCGCCAACTGGGTAACTTTGTCGTACGTACCAGCGGGCGTGGAGGTGCGCGGCTGGTATGGCTGGCGCCGGCGGAAGCGATGAATATCAATGCGGCCAATGCGCTTTTGAAAAACCTGGAGGAGCCAGCGCCGTCGGTCATCTTCCTGTTGATTACAGACTCGCCTTCGGGCCTGCTGCCAACCATACGCAGCCGCTGTCAGTCGATTGTCTTTCCGCCGCCATCGGAGGAAATGGCCTTGCAGTGGCTGGAAAACACCGGCTTCGAAAACGCTGTGGCGCGACGATCCCTGGCTCTGTCCGGTGGGGCACCACTTATGGCGACGGCTCTGGCTGAAACGGAAGCCAGAGCGGAGCGTGAACAGTTTCTGCAGGAGTTGACCGCCCTGGCTCAGGGGAGTGTCAATGCCGTTACTGCGGCCGCCCGCTGGGAGGCACCCCCCGAGCACACGGCGCTGGACCAGCTTTTACAGTTCTGGCAGCAATGGCTTGCGCAGATGGTGCACATGCGCAGCTGTGATTTAAGTGGGGATGCCCAGGTGATGGCCCTGTTGCAAAGACTGCCCGGCACCGGGGAGGAAAGCCTGCGACCGCTGTTTGAATGCTACGACCTCCTTGTGCAGGCGCGCAGAGGATTGATGGGGGGAGCAAATCCCAACCGCCGCCTCCTCCTTGAGGAACTCATGATTCGCTGGGCGAGGCTGTTTTCCTAGAGACCGGCCCCCATTCTAAGTCAGAGAAAATGTGTATTCTGGACAGGACCGGTGGGCTCGGATAAGTTATTGCGATAGTAAACAAGTGGGAATGAGCATGAAAGCCATGGGAGGCGGTGCCCGCAGCGGCATTCTTTCGCTGAAGATCCAGGATAAGTCCGTTCTCTATGCGGCCTATATGCCTTTCGTAAAGAATGGGGGTCTGTTTATCAGTACGGAAAAATCCTACAGTCTCGGAGATGAAGTTTTCCTGCTGCTGAGTCTGATGGATGAGCCGGAAAAAATCCCGGTGGCTGGCAAGGTAATCTGGATAACTCCGAGCGGGGCCCAGGGCAACCGCACGCCGGGTATCGGCGTTCAGTTTGGGGACAAGGATAATATTGCCCAGAATAAAATTGAGACATATCTGGCAGGCACTCTGGAATCGAGCCGGCCCACACATACGTTGTAAATTACCGATGCTCGTAGATTCTCACTGTCATCTGGACAGACTGAAACTCGACAATTTTGCTGGCGATATCAATGCCGTGCTGGAGCTTGCCCGCAAACGCGGGGTTGGCAGGTTTCTGTGTGTAGGGGTCAGCCTGGAAAATGCGGATACGGTTGTGGAGATCGCCTCCCGCCACGAGGATGTTGTCTGCTCCGTTGGAGTACACCCATTGGATGTGGAGTCGGGGTTGGCCGGTGTCGATGTCTTGATAAAAATGGCCGAGCGCCCTAAGGTGGTTGCATTGGGGGAGACTGGTCTCGATTACTACTACAGTACAGAAAACAAGAAAGTTCAGCAGCAGAGCTTTGCCGCGCACCTGGAGGCAGCTGGCCGCGCGATGCTGCCGGTGATTGTGCATACCCGCGATGCCCGCGAGGACACCATCAATCTGATTCGCGCATACGGCAATCTGGAAACGGCAGGGGTTCTGCACTGTTTCACCGAGAGCTGGGAGATGGCAAAGGCCGCACTGGATCTCAACTACTATATTTCTCTGTCCGGCATTGTCACCTTTAAAAATGCGCAGGCGCTGCGTGATGTAGCGTGCAAGCTGCCCCTGGATCATCTGCTGGTGGAGACGGATTCCCCTTATCTGGCCCCGGTTCCCTATCGAGGCAAGCCAAATATCCCGGCTTATGTGCGAGAAGTTGCCCAGTTTATCGCCGACTTGCGAGGGATCCCCTATGAACAACTGGCCGAGATGACCACAGAAAACTTTTTCCGATTATTCTCCCGAGCCGCTTGATTCGGGCAACAGGAAGTACACCAATGATGAAACAGCAGTTGCGGGTCATGCTGACCCTGCAAGACGAGATCAATACCTTGGTCAATGACAACTGGCGCGCGCAAAATTTTGCCTGGTATCGGGCAATATGGGTGGAAAGTGCCGAGCTGCTGGACCATTACGGCTGGAAGTGGTGGAAAAAACAACAGCCGGATATGGAGCAGGTAAAACTGGAGCTGGTGGATATCTGGCATTTCGGACTCAGCCTGGAGTTACAACAGGGCGCCCCCGAGCGGGTGGCGGTGACCATGTTGCAGGCGCTTAAAAGCGGGCGGCGGGCGCCGGGTGATTTTCGCGAGAACCTGGAGACTTTCACCCTGAATACACTGGCCAGCAAGCAGTTTGACCTGGTGGGATTTGCCCAATTACTCGCCGATATCACTATGTCATTTGCAGAGCTTTATCGGCGCTATGTCGGTAAAAATGTGCTCAATCGCTTCCGCCAGGACAATGGTTACCAGGAGGGTACCTATTTGAAGCACTGGTTTGGCCGTGAAGACAATGAGCACCTGACCGAGATCGCCAACCAGCTCGATTCTGCCGCTGCCGATTACAGTGATCAGGTATATCGCGCTCTGCAAACACGTTATCGGGGAGTTGTACGGGCTTAAGGAGTCTTGTGTGGTGTTGGCACAGGTGGAGTGTTCTCACCCCTAAATTTGGGCCGCTATTTGCTGCGTAAGATGAATTTTACCTGCGAGGCCCTATAATGCGGCCCCTTACCAACGAGGGAGAATTATCGTGAAAGCACCTGTTCGTGTTGCTGTCACCGGCGCTGCCGGCCAGATCAGCTATTCTTTGCTGTTTCGTATCGCTTCCGGCGAGATGCTGGGTAAAGACCAACCGGTTATTCTGCAGTTACTGGAAATTACGCCGGCACTGGAGGCGCTGAAAGGGGTCGCTATGGAACTCGAAGACTGTGCCTTCCCACTGCTTGCGGGTATCGTTCAGTCCGATAATGCCACTATTGCCTTTAAAGACGTCGATTACGCACTGCTGGTCGGTGCACGCCCCCGCGGGCCCGGCATGGAACGCAAGGATCTGCTGGAAGCCAATGCTGCAATATTTTCTGCGCAGGGTAAGGCCCTGAATAATGTTGCTTCGCGCAGCGTAAAAGTTCTGGTGGTTGGCAATCCGGCGAATACCAATGCGCTGATTGCTCAGCGCAACGCCCCGGATCTGGATCCGCGCAATTTCACCGCGATGACCCGCCTGGACCACAATCGCGCGCTGTCCCAGTTGGCCAACAAAACGGGGTCCAGCGTGAACGACATTACCCACCTGACGATCTGGGGCAACCACTCCTCCACCCAGTATCCGGATCTGCACCAGGTTAAAGTTTCCGGCGGTGCGGCTATGGATCTGGTCGCGCAGGACTGGTACGAAAAGGACTTTATTCCCACTGTTCAGCAGCGCGGTGCAGCAATTATCAAGGCCCGAGGTGCTTCCTCCGCGGCATCTGCTGCCAATGCGGCGATCGACCACATGCGCGATTGGGCCCTGGGTACTGCTGAAGGCGACTGGACCAGCATGGCAGTGTACAGTGATGGTTCCTATGGTATTCAGAAAGGCCTGATTTATTCTTTTCCCTGTACCTGCGCAGATGGTCACTGGAAAATTGTTCAAGGTGTTGAAAACAACGCTTTCTCCCGTGAAAAGATGGCAGCCACCGAACAGGAGCTGGTGGAAGAGCGCGATGCAGTAGCGCACCTGTTGCCATAATCCGCTCGATCGACCAGCCATTGCGCCTGGTCACTCGCCAAGAAACCCGCCCGGTCCAGCGGGTTTTTGGCGGTGTCTGCTCTGGACCCGCACATGGGGGACTTGCGGGGCTATTTCGCCAATGTGGGCTTCTGGCAGCGACACTACACTGAGGGTAAGTACTTGCCGGGACCGTCTGCCATGGTTACTGAAGTCGGCCGTTACTCCCCCCGCTGCGCTTGTATTCTTCTTCAGCCAAACCAGTCCCTGTCTGTTTCTGCAAATCTGTGGGTGTTCTTCTCCCTGGTCGCTGTTTCCCTCGGTATCAGCCTGGCTTTCGCCTTTGCCGGTGCCTGGATGATCCTGCCGTTTGCGGGTTTGGAAATGCTGTTACTGGCGGTGCTGATTGCCTATGTGTGTCTGGAGGGCACCCGCCGCGAAGTGATTCGTATCGATGACAAGCAGGTCGTGTTCGATTGTTGCAGGGGGTTTCGCGGACAGAGCATTTACCACCGGGAGTTCACCAGGGACAGCCTGGTGGTCCTGGTGCGTATGGGTAGCGGGACTGCAGAGCCGGCCTCGGTGAGCTTTAGCGGCCCTGAGGGGTGTCTGGAAGTGGGGGAATTCCTGACCGATGCGGAAAAGGCGGAGTTGGTTGAGCGATTGGGACATGTGGGTATCTGCGCGCGTAAAGAGAGGGCGTTTCATCTGCACCAGTTTTGATTTTTGTACCGAACTGGCGTTTCTATAACTCCTTTTCGTTATAATCCCCGCATCCTACACTCCAGCTCCCCGGGGGACTTCCTATGGTTTTTCCCAAAATTGGCAATTTGGCACCGGCTTTTACCTTGACCAACCAGAATGGTGAGAAAGTCTCGCTAAAGGATTTTCGTGGCAAAAAGCATCTGGTGCTCTACTTCTACCCAAAAGCGCTGACGCCGGGTTGCACCACTCAGGCCTGCGGTATCAGAGATAGTGCCGAGGCGTTCGAGCAACGCAACACCGTAGTGCTGGGGGTCAGCCCAGATAGCGTAGGCAAGTTACAGCGGTTTATTGAGAAGCACGGGCTCAACTTTGATCTCTTATCCGATGAAGAGCATAAAATCGCCGAAAAATATGGCTGTTGGGGCCTGAAAAAGTTTATGGGCCGGGAGTATATGGGCCTGATACGGACCACTTATATCATCGACAAAAGCGGACGTCTCCGACATATCATTGACCGGGTGAATACCAAGACCCACGATACCGAAGTACTCAACTGGATCGATGAACATCTTAACTGATTGCCGGACAGGTTGGATTTCGGTAGTGTATCGATTGACTGTTCCCTAGGTCCCGGTTTTCCTGCCCTTTGAGCCCTGGCTCGGGGGCTGGGTATTGCGCCTGCCGCAAAAGAAGATAAAAAAAAGCGCTGTCGCCCCTTGCTTTCTCAAATCTTGGTCTATACTGGCTGTTGTAAAGGAAAGGTGCGCCGGCAAGAGAGTGTTTCTCTATGGGGTATTGCCGGGGCGGTTAGTTTAAAAATTGTACATCTCTGTGAAGGATTCGATGTCAGCTTTCGATGCATCCCGCATCAAGAGGTAGCCCGAAAAAGGTTTGGTATGCAGGTGCGGGCAATGGTCACCGGGATTCGCTGGAAGCGGACATAGAAAAATAACTGCGGCTCACGGAACTCAAAAGGAGCAGCTCGATGAACCAAACTCAGCCCGACCAGACTTCGCTATCTGAAGACAAATCCCTTCAGCAGGCCAGATTATCCGGAGACCCGAATATTCTCGACCAGCTCCTGGCCCCCCCGGAGGCAACCAGCTTTGGCATTGCCGCCCGGGTGATTGATGTGCTGGAACAGCGCATTGGCAAGGCCTCTCTCGCGATTCGCCCGGTCGCTTCCGATTTAAGCATGTCTACCCGCACTTTACAGCGCCGTCTGCAGGAGCACAGCTTGAGCTTTGCCTCGCTGCGCGATCATGTGCGATTCCGCCATGCAGTGCATTTTCTTAAGGATACCGCGCTCAGTGTCGACGGTATCTCTAGAATTCTCGATTTCTCGGACAGAACCAGTTTCACCAGTGCCTTCAAGCGCTGGACCGGTATGTCGCCAACGGGCTACCGGCGTCAGGTCCGTCAGCGTTTTTGAGCACAAATGGGATTGACCGGTCCATCCCGGGTCGGTCCGATCCG
Source organism: Microbulbifer sp. 2205BS26-8 (assembly GCF_030731025.1). Taxonomy (NCBI): domain Bacteria; kingdom Pseudomonadati; phylum Pseudomonadota; class Gammaproteobacteria; order Cellvibrionales; family Microbulbiferaceae; genus Microbulbifer; species Microbulbifer sp. 2205BS26-8. Next base: position 22,638 of record NZ_JAVAMR010000002.1, read on the forward strand.
TTGCCTCGGCGAGGTAAACCCGTTAGAGTTAGCGACAATTTTATAGGCTGACTCTTTGAGGATTTGCATGAGCTTTTTTATCCCTTCCGCTATGGCACAGCAAACCGGGCCGGCACCCCAGAGTAATTCAATGATTACCCTGCTGATGTTTGCGGGGCTGTTCGCGTTTATGTGGTTTTTTATTATCCGCCCCCAGCGCAAGCGCCAGAAAGAACATCAGGCATTGGTGGGTGCTCTGAAAAAAGGCGATGAAGTGGTCATGAGCAGTGGTATGTTGGGCCGGGTCGACAAAGTCGATGACGATTACATTGTTTTGGAGGTAGCGGACAATATGTCCCTGAAATTCCAGAAAGTGGCAGTGCACGCTGTATTGCCTAAAGGTACCATCAAAAAAATCTAATACGTTATGCGATGTGCGCTTTGAGCTGTTTGGCAAAGAAAGCCTGGTAGTCGCCGGGCTTTTTTATTGTGTCTGACTCGATTATGCAGTGAATCCCCATGCTTGCTGTTTGGTAGGGCACTCGCTTTTAGGGGAAGATGGTGCATAAAAATCTGTTGCAAAAGCCTGCTAACAGACCCTGTCAGTATGGAAAATACCAATGTGGGGTTCGGTTCGACGCACTTGTGAAAGGGGAGGGCGGTTTCTATTCCCTGGTCGATGGTTCTCACAGATCGTCCTCAATCGGGTGTTTTTGGTCAGTGGGACTATCCTGGCTAATCTGCCGCAGGAAGCGACTGAGGCAATCAGGGAAATTGGTCAGGCTGACTCAGTGGATACAAGCCATGGTATCAGCTGTTCCTCTCGCACTGGCCTTGGTAATACCGGCCCTGGAGAGACTAGCCCGAGTGGCTGAGAGATTCCCATTCGGCCACCGTCGCCATTGATCCAATGAACCGGGATGGAACCGCCGTGCGCAAAAGCCTGCCTATCGAGTTGCCCGCCCGTCTGCGGCTGGCCAATCTGCTGACACCGTTACAGCCCCTGAATCGAATCAGCGAGCGCTTTTCCTACCCCTATGGTGGGCCGCGAATCTGGGTGAAACGGGATGACCTGACTGAATCCGGGATGTCGGGCAATAAGCTTCGCAAACTCGAGTTTGTCATTGCTGCTGCCACTGGGCAGGGCTGTGATACGTTAATCACCTGCGGAGGAATACAATCCAACCACTGTCGCACCACAGCGCTTGTAGGAGCTCGGCTCGGTTTGCAGGTACAGTTGTTACTGCGTGGGGGGACCAGTGAGGAGATGGATGGCAATTTCCTGCTGGATCACCTCGCTGACGCAAGCGTGGCAGTGTATCTGGCAAGAGAATACAAAGAGGCGTTGTCCGAGCTTTTTCAATACTGGGCTGAGGATTATCGGTCCCGAGGCCACCGGCCTTTTTGTATTCCCACAGGTGCCAGCGACGGTCTTGGTATCTGGGGCTATATCGAAGCCTCCCGGGAGTTGATGACTGACTGCCTGGCCTATGGTTTCGAACCTGAGCATATTGTGTGCGCTACCGGAAGCGGGGGGACCCAGGCTGGTCTGACACTGGGTTGCCACCTTCTGGAGACCGGGTGCAAAGTCACTGGCTACGCTGTTTGTGACAATGCAGCCTATTTCCAAGCCAAGGTCAGGGAGGATATTCGCCATTGGAGTGAATTGGAAGGAGAAAAAATTGAAACCGATGCAGATGCACTTGCGGTTTGTGTCAATGCGGATTACATCGGGCCGGGTTATGCCCAAGCAGAGCGACCGGTTTATCAAACCATTGCTAAAGTGGCAAGCCTCGAAGGACTGTTACTAGACCCAGTCTATACCGGCAAGGCCTTTCACGGGCTCTTGCAGGACTTGAACATGGGGAAATATGGTGGGGCTAAGAATCTGGTTTTTGTCCATACGGGGGGGCAGTTTGCCCTGTTTCCCTACCGACGGCACTTTTCATTTCTGGGGGATTGACCCGCATTACTATTCTAGCGCCCTGGAAGCTGCTAACCTGCGCAACGCATTACAGCTTTGTCTGTATATAAAATAATCAGAACTAAGTCAGAACCGTGGGGGTTAGCTTGGAGTCCTTCAATCAACTACTGCTGTCACTGGACGGCTTTCTCGGTTCAGCGCCCTGGTTTCCCTGGGTGTTGCTGGGAGTCGGTTTCTTTTTCACTATCTATCTGGGGTTCCCGCAGATTCGTTACTTCGGGCACGCGATCAAAGTCGTACAGGGCAAGTACGACAAGCCCGGCGATCCCGGTGATGCCTCGCACTTTCAAGCCCTTGCGACCGCGCTTTCCGGTACAGTCGGTACTGGTAATATCGGTGGTGTGGGCCTCGCTATCTTCCTGGGAGGACCGGCTGCGCTATTCTGGATGTGGATGACCGCTTTCCTTGGCATGACAACCAAGTTTGTTGAGGTGACGTTGTCCCATAAATACCGTATCAAAGCCGCGGACGGCTACTTTGCCGGTGGCCCCATGTTCTATATGGAGCGCCGGCTCAATATGAAGTGGCTGGCTGTTCTGTTTGCCATTGCCACGGTGATCTGTTCATTTGGTACCGGGAGTCTTCCCCAGGTCAACAATATCGCCCAGGCCATGCACGATTCCTTTGGTATCAGCAAAGGGTTGACCGGTGGAGTGCTCGCTATCTTGCTGGGAATGGTGATCATTGGGGGTATCAAGCGGATTGCCAAGGTGACTTCCACCATCGTTCCCACCATGGCTTTCATTTATGTGGTCGGTGCGCTTGGTGTTATTTTATATAACTATGAAAATATTATTCCTTCCTTTGGGGCCGTTTTCCGCGATGCTTTTTCCGGTAGTGCTGCGGTAGGCGGTTTTCTGGGTGCCAGCTTTGCCTACGCCTTTAATCGCGGGGTAAACCGGGGCCTCTTCTCCAATGAGGCGGGGCAGGGCTCAGCCCCGATTGCGCACGCCGCAGCGCGCGCCGATGAACCAGTTTCTGAGGGTATGGTTTCCCTGCTGGAACCGTTTATCGATACGATCATTATCTGTACTCTGACCGGCCTTGTGATTCTCTCCTCCGGGGTTTGGACAGAAAAGCATGAGAACCTGTTTGAAGGGGCGGACACCTATGTTGTGGAAGGCCGTTTTGATGAGAACAATGCTGAGGATGTGAAACAGCTGTTTAATTACCTGAGTGGCCAGCCAAGTACGGTAAAAACCTATAATGGCTCTGTAGTAGTGGACGACGGTCTTGTGCAGAATGCCCGGGATTTTACTCTGATTCATGCGCGTTCTATTGCCGAGGATCTGGATTTTCGCGTTGGCGATGACAGCTTCACGGGTGTTCTCACTGTGGTGGATGGCAAATTCGCCAATGAGGATGTCGATATCTGGGGTAAATCCCTGGTGCACTCGGTGGCATTGACCAACAAGGCTTTCCAGCGCGGTTTCTTTGGGGAATATGGTGGGCTGATTGTTACCATAGGCATTCTGCTGTTTGCCTTCTCCACAGCTATTGCCTGGTCTTATTACGGCGATCGCTCGATGATCTACCTGTTCGGGCCCAAAGCGGTGATGCCTTACAGAATTGTATATGTGGTTGCCTTTTTCTGGGCGGCAATCGAGGACACAACCATCATTTGGAACCTGTCTGCTGTGGCGATTGTGATCATGACCCTGCCCAACCTGTTTGGTATTACGGTGTTGGCAAAAGAAATGAAGGATACGGTAAAGGAATATTGGAAAGATCCCAGCCATAAGAAACTGGCTGATCCCGAAGTGCTTGCTCGAAAGTGAAAAGGGCGGCCAAGGGGCCGCCTTTCTTGTTGACACTGATCGACTTGCGTTCCCCAGTTCCAGTCTCGCGCCAATGCGGGGATAGCCACAAGATACCTCGTTAATTGGCCTGGGTCCGTCACAGATACAGTGGTCGGTGCACGCGTTTATTCCGCCTGAGCGCTCAAGGTCACATCTGAGTAGGAGGAATAGCCCCGGATACTGATATGCCAGGTACCTGCCTGAGGATTGTCAATACTGCAGCTTTCATCATTGCCCCATTTGTAGGGACGGCATTCCCAGGTGTCGCGGGTGGGAGTGGATCCGTAGCGTACGTAGAGGTCACTGTCGCCACTGCCGCCAGACATTGCCGCGGTAAGAACGGACATCCCACTGGCCACATCCAGGGTGAAGTGCTGCCAGCTGTGCTGGGAGCCGGACAGGTCGGTTTCCTCCCAGCCGCTTGCGCCGCTGCTGGCGTAGTTGCCTACCAGGCTGACGCCGGAGAAGGAGGTGTAAGCGCCGATCATCACATAGTAGGTGCCTTCCTGAACGTTGGAAACAGTACAGGTTTCATTGTTGCCACTGGTGTAGGGGCGGCAATCGTAGGTAGCAGGGGTGGGGGCGGCACCGAAGCGGACATACATATCGGCATCACCCGTTCCTCCAGACATGGCAAAGCTCAGGTCGGTAGCGCCTGCCGGGACTTCCAGGGTATAGTGGATTTCCTGGCCGGTGTTGCCCGACAAATCCTCTTCGGGGACACCGTTTTCCAGCTCACCACCGGTCGGGGGCTCGGTGCCACCGCAGTTGCTGGTGGACACACCCACTGTGTCGAAGGCCGCCGTGACCGCCGATACGTCATACCCGAGGTCTTCGGTTGCCGAGACCACACCACATGCGCCATCAACGAAATTTGAGTTTTGGCTCCAGTACATCTGATTGGCAAGCACAAAAGTGTCAAAGGCGGTACGGGTGGTCCAGCCGTTGGTATTGGAAATCAGGTAGAAGGCACGGTTAAAGACACCGGAGCTGAAGTGGACATCCATCCCATTCACGTAGTCACTGGCGTGACCAATAGAGCGGCCATCACGGGTCGGATCTTCAAAGTAGCGCAGTGCGCCACTGGATTTGAAGATCTCAGCACCAACCAGCCAGTCGTTGCTGCCGCGCAGATAAAATTCAGCCGCTTCACCGGCGATATCCGAAAACGCCTCGTTGATTCCGCCGGACTGGCCACTGTAGCGGAGGTTGGAATTTTGCTGGGTGAAACCGTGGCTCACTTCGTGGGCGGAAACATCCAGGCTGACCAGCGGATAGAAGATATTGCGACCATCGCCGAAGGTCATTTGACTGCCGTCCCAGAAGGCGTTTTCAAAGCTGTTGCCATAATGCACCCGCATCCGCAGTTTCTGGGTTAGCGGAGAGGTGTTGTACCAGTCACTGTAGAGATCAAAGACCACGCCGCCAAAGAAATGGGCATCATTCAGTGGTGAAAATGCGCCATTAATTTGTTTGTAGTCATTGTAAGGACAGGTGAACTGATGGATGGTGCCACCACTGGTCCTGTGATTCATATCCACCGTTTCCACATTGGCGGTATCCATGCGGCAGTTGCTGTCCACTTCCATGGGTGGGAAGTCTGTACCATACTCGTAGCGGCCGGTTTTCTGGTTACCGCCGGGACCGGTGGCGTCCTGGAAGGTCAGGCCGTCCCAATGCTGGATGACTTCGCCGGTCATTGCGTCAATAAAGTAGAAGGGGCGGGTGGGCTTATCGCCGTACTCTACCCAGTTGACCAGATAAGCCAAACGGGCCTCGTCCTTTTCATTGATATAGATATAGAGTTCTTTCTTAGGATTGTTGGCTTCCAGTTTGAGCGCGGGCAGGGAAAGTGCGCGATCGATCGACCCTTGCTGGGTGCGCATGGTGATCTGGTGATTCATTGCACGTTCGAGCGCATTGTTGCCATCAATAAAAGCCCGAACATTGGGTACTTCCAGTTCCAGACCAGTGAGCACATTGCCGTGCACCTCGGTGATCAGTCCCTGGCCAGAGCTGGTTACTGTTTGGCCCCAAATGGGAATCCCCTTGTGGGTCTGTTGATAGCGGGCGATGGTTCTGCCATTGCTCAATGTGCGTTCACGCACTTTTTTGAGCCCGATATCAGACCCGGCAATGGCGGTTAATGCCTGGGGCGAGAGCATATCCACTGTGGCGGGGATGCGCTCGGCGGCCTGGGCACTAATAGCCATGGCTAAAGTGCAGGTAACTCCTACTAGATGCTTCATTGCTTGCTTTCCCTTTAATTACTTTTTTATACGAAACCGGATACCCGGTACCGGAAATCCTCCCTTGTGGGGAAGTGTGGAAAACCTGGCGGGTACTGGCCGGTCTTTGTGTTTGGTAAGACGTCAGAAGGTGACCGGGCGCCAAGGGGGTAGGGCCGCATTTGCGGTATTGACGCCCGCTTTCTCAAACCGGGTGCCCGATATTTTCGGGTACTGAAAGAGTACTCTGCATACACATGCTGACAATAAAAAAATCATGGGAAATTCATTTATTTTAAATGTTTTCGATAGTTTTGCTCAGGTAGTCACAAATCAGAAGTTAATATCCTGCCGGATAATTTTTTGGGTGGATGGGAAGTAAACATCGTATAAACGGTACGCCAGTTAATTAATCATTTGCAGAAAAGTTCGAGATTATTCTTTAGGGATGTTTACACGTTTAGAAGGAGAAATTCCCTCTCCCAGGAACTGATAACTCTATTGAATTCTTCATATTCATCGCGTTTTATGGCACTCCATGCTTTTACGAACTTGCTGCCAAATATTTCAGCGGCATCACTGCATTCCAATAAGAGGCTGAGCGCATGCTCCTGTGTGCGGGGCAGAGTGATGGGCTCTTTTGAGCAGTCGCCCTGATACGGTGCACTCGGTGCCACTTCATTGATCATGCCCAGATAGCCACAGGCAAGGGAGGCAGCAATTGCCAGGTAGGGATTGCAGTCGGCACCGGGGAAGCGGTTTTCCAGCCTTTTTCCTGCTGGTGTGCTATCGGGCACTCGAAGTCCTGTAGTGCGGTTATCGTATCCCCAGTGTAAACTGATTGGCGCTGCCATTTCCGGGATAAAACGCCGGTAGGAATTTACATTAGGGGCAAAAAAGCTGATAAATCCGGGGGTGTATTTTTGCATACCGCCAATAAAATGCAGGAAAGTGTCATTTTCTTTTCCGTGATTATCAACAAAAATATTCTCCCCGGTTTTCACGCTGACAACACTTTGGTGGAGGTGTAGCGCACTACCGGGTTCATCCTGCATGGGTTTTGCCATAAAGGTTGCATAAATACCGTGGCGCAGAGCGGTCTCGCGCACGGTGCGCTTAAAAGTAAAAACCTGATCGGCAATTGTTAAAGGGTCGCCATGGAGGAAGTTGATTTCCATCTGTGCGGTGCCCGATTCGTGTATCAGCGTGTCTACATCCAAGCCCTGTGCTTCACAGAAATCGTACATATCTTCAATGATGGGTTCATATTCATTCGCTGCATCAATGCTATAGGGCTGCCGGTTTTTTTCCGTGCGTCCTGAACGGCCAACGGGGGCGGAAAGCTTTTCATCGGGATTCAGATTGCGCTTGATTAGATAAAATTCCACTTCCGGTGCCACGACCGGTCTCCAACCCTTTGATAGATATTTTTCTATAATAAATTTGAGAATATTGCGTGTGCTGATGGGGTGCGGCTGGCCATCCCGTGTGTAGCAGTCATGGACAATCTGTGCAGTGGGGTCATTGGCCCAGGGGTTGAGGCGAACGGAATTGGGATCGGGCACCAGCAGCATATCGGTATCCGCCGGGTCCACCAGTGTATTGTGCTCATCCACAAAGCCACCGGTGACGGTTTGCACCAGAATACTTTCCGGTAAGCGGCTGTCCTGGGTCAGGAACTTGTCTGTAGGGGTGAATTTTCCTCTGGCATTGCCCGACATATCCGGCACCAGACATTCCACTTCGGCAATTTTGTGCTCTGCGAGCCAGTGCTTGATTTTGTCCATGGAGTCCCTTTGGGCAAATGCTCCTGCCAGTAGTATTGCTTTAGTATACTTTGGGACTGCAGTCTGGGGGTGCTGCCTTGCGGATTGCCCCAGCGTAGATGCCGCGGCGGTTGTCGTCAGCAGTATAGGGTGACATAGGTATTTTGATGAGCATAAAAATACGCCTCGCTATTCAATATGGTCTGGTTATTGATTCGACTTTGGCATGGAGTAACGCGTTGGTGCACTTGAAGGATCGCCAGTAAATGAAAAAGTTACAGGGGCACGCAGATTCCTACTACGCAGCAAGTGCAACTGCTGCAACGTCTTTTCCCCGGTTGACCGGCCCTGTTTCTGTGGATGTCTGTGTGGTTGGCGCCGGGTACACCGGGCTTTCCACTGCATTGCACCTGGCAGAGCGAGGCTACAAGGTGGCAGTTGTGGAGGCGGAGCGGGTTGGCTGGGGCGCATCGGGTCGCAATGGCGGCCATGTTGGAGTGGGCCAGCGCCGAAGTCAGGCCGACCTGGAGAACATGCTCGGCAAGGATACGGCACACACAATGTGGCAGTTCAGTGTCGAGGCGGTACAGCTTGTTGAACACCTGATCGAAAAACACACTATTCACTGTGACCTGAAGCGCGGTATTATGCGCCTGGCAGCCAAGTCCAGCCATGACAGTGATCTGCGCAGAGAAGTGCAACTGTTGCAGGAGCGTTACGGCTACAGCCGTATCCGCTATGTGGATAGGGGAGAAGTACGCGATCTTGTTGGCTCCAAGCGCTATCTGGGCGGGCAGCTGGATCGTGGCTCTCTGCATCTCCACCCCTTGAGTTACGCTCTGGGGCTGGCATCGGCCTGTGCCGCTACCGGTGTTGACCTCTATGAGCACAGCCGGGCGCTGTGTTATCAAGGCGGGAGCTCCTGCACAGTTGAAACGGTAAGCGGGCAGGTTAAAGCGCGCAATATTGTGTTGGCCTGCAATGGGTATCTCGGGAAACTTGAGCAGCGCCTGGCCGGCAAGATAATGCCTATTAATAATTTTGTGCTTGCCACTGAGCCACTACCGATACCGCTGGGCAAAGAGTTGATCGCCAATGATTACGCTGTACAGGATACCCTCTTTGTGATCAATTACTGGAAGCTTTCCGGCGATAATCGCCTGATTTTTGGCGGGGGGGAAAACTACACTACCAGATTTCCCAAGGATATACCTGGCTTTGTGCGCAAGTATATGCTGCGCGTCTATCCCCAGTTAGCCAATATACGGATTGACTACGGTTGGGGAGGCACCCTTGCCATCACTCTGAATCGCCTGCCAAATTTAGGCAGGTTAGAGCCGAATGTGTATTATAGTCAGGGCTATTCAGGCCACGGTGTCCCTACAGCGACTTTTGCCGGAAAACTGCTTGCGGAAGTGATCGCCGGTACAGAAGAGCGCTTTGATATCCTGGCGCAGTTACCTGCGCACCGTTTTCCGGGGGGAACGCTGCTGCGCTGGCCCTGCCTGGTGCTGGGAATGCTCTATCACAGCCTGCTGGATCGATTTGGTCGTTAAGCCGTTTATCTCTGAAATACCATCAGGCTTGGCAGGGTGAATTGAGTGCTGGTGCCCAGCCCTCAATCTGAGGCCGGTGGCAGTAACTACTTTGTGGCACATTGGCCAGTGACACGTCCTCTAACAATCCAGGGTGCGGATATAGCGACACCGACGTTTGGGTTGGCAATCAGTGCGAAAGTAAGCCTTGGATGCCACAGTCCGATAGAATCGCCCCAAGGCTGAACTTTCGGTGAAGCTGCTTTTGCTTGCCGATTTCCCCGGTGTGCCTGTGGGATCGCCCTCACATTGAGATGGTAGGGCGGATTGATGATAAAGTACCCTGAGTCATTACCGGGGGGTCAATCTTGTCCAACACCAAGGGACAAAAGCGCAAATGTCAGCATGTATCCATGTGCGGGTCTAGGTGGGTCCGCGTGCGTGGAGCACTCCGGCAAAATTACTCTACTGCCAGGCGGCTTTTGGCCCGTGGTGAACCCAATGTCTGTGTCTGGGGCAGACCGTGGCTTGTCAGGTTGGTGAAGCCACAGTTGACGGGGCACCTCATGGGTTGTGGGCGGTTGCCAGTGGCAGTGACGACGTGCTACTGGTCCGGAGTGCCACCTGTTGTGAGGGTCCGCTGATGAGCACCCTGCCGGACAAGCTGGTTATTGCAATTTCTTCCCGGGCATTGTTTAACCTGAACGACAGTCACCGGGTGTTTGAAGAACAGGGGTTGTATGCGTTTTCCAGGTATCAGGTTGAGCGTGAGAATGACATTCTGGACAAGGGTGACGCTTTTCCGCTGGTAGAGAAATTCCTTAAGATCAATAAGTTGCTGGGAGGCGAACCCCGTGTGGAGGTGATTCTGCTTTCCCGCAACAGTGCCGATACCGGCCTGCGTATTTTTAACTCCATTGAACACTATGGACTGGATATAATCCGCGCAGCCTTTTGCAATGGTGAGAGCCCCTATCGTTATATTGGCCCTTTCGGCTGTGATTTGTTCCTGTCCGCGGATGGGCTGGATGTCAGGCGTGCCCTGGAGCAGGGAGTGGCTGCGGCCACCCTGGTGGCGGGTGGCGGCCATGAGCAGCAGGAAGACGTGTTACGCTTTGCCTTTGACGGTGATGCGGTCATTTTTTCTGACGAGGCGGAGCAGGTTTACAAACGCGACGGGCTTGCTGCTTTCACCGAGGTGGAGCGCGCTTCGGCGCAGAAGCCGCTGGGCGGTGGCCCCTTCAAGGGCTTTCTGAAGGCTTTGCAGAAATTGCAGGCGGAGTTCGAGCCCGATGCCTGCCCTATCCGCACCGCGCTTGTCACGGCGAGGTCAGCACCGGCGCACGAGCGGGTAATCCGCACATTGCGTGCCTGGGACATACGTGTGGATGAGTCCGTCTTTCTCGGAGGGCTGCCCAAGGGAGCGTTTCTGCGTGCTTTTGGTGCCGATGTCTTTTTTGACGACCAGCTCGACCACTGTGCGTCAGCCGCTGAGCATGTGGCTACTGGCCATGTTCCCCACGGCATTGCCAATATCGAATCATAACCGCAACGGCCGAGCAGAATGGGACGGGTTTCCCAAATCTGATTGACACCCGCCCCTCTAAACTGGATATTCGTCCGTCAGTTGGTTTGGGTTAGCATTCACTGCTATTCTTTTTGCCCATAATTTTTGATGTTTTTTATAACAAACAATTTATCTGTCAGCGTGGCGCTCGCCTTGGGGCGGGGTGATTGATCACTCAGGGAGGACCTATGAAGCTGCAGCAGTTGCGATATATCTGGGAAGTGGCGCATCATGATCTCAATGTTTCTGCTACAGCGCAGAGCCTCTACACATCTCAGCCGGGAATCAGTAAGCAGATCCGCTTACTGGAGGATGAGCTTGGCGTAGAAATATTTGCCCGCAGTGGCAAGCACCTCACGCGGGTTACACCCGCCGGTGAAACCATCCTTAAGACTGCCGGCGAGATTATGCGTAAAGTGGAGAATATCAAACAGGTTGCCCAGGAATTCAACAACGACAAAAAAGGCAACCTTGCGGTTGCCACCACGCACACCCAGGCCCGTTACGCACTGCCACCGGTGATCAAGTTGTTTATCTCCCGTTATCCGGATGTGTCACTGCACATGCACCAGGGTACGCCGATGCAAATCTCAGAGATGGCAGCGGACGGCACGGCGGATTTTGCTATTGCTACCGAAGCGCTGGAATTGTTCAGTGACCTGGTCATGATGCCGGTATACCGCTGGAATCGCTGTGTGCTTGTGCCCAAAGGGCACCCCCTGTGTCAGGTTGACCAGTTGGAACTGGAAGACGTTGCCAAATACCCTATTGTGACCTATGTCTTTGGCTTCACCGGCCGCTCCAAATTGGATGAGGCCTTTATGGAAAAGGGGCTGTCTCCGAAAGTGGTTTTCACTGCCGCAGATGCGGATGTCATCAAGACCTATGTGCGTCTTGGACTGGGTATAGGTATTGTGGCGGATATGGCCGTGGATGGTGAGGATGAGGATTTGGTGGCGTTGGATGCCAGCAGGCTTTTCGAACCCAGCGTGACGAAAATCGGTTTTCGCAAGGGGATTTTCCTGCGCGGCTTTATGTTTGATTTTATTCAGCAGTTTGCCCCGCACCTCACCCGTGATCTGGTAGAGCAGGCTGCCCACGCCACTTCCCGCGGAGAGGTAGATGCCCTCTTCTCGAATCTGGAGCTGCCGGTCTATTGAGTGGGGGCACTATCGGGAGTGAGAAGCGTGGGGGTGAGCAGGGCTAGAGCCGACCCGCTGGCTGCAAATCTCTTTGGCAAACTTGGCGTAAATGGTGTAGATTTCTGACTCTCGACCTTCCCGCTCCACGATAAAGAAAGGAGCGTGCTCAACCTTGTACTGCCGGGCGATTGTAATACCGGCGCTCTGGGGATCGCGCACATCGGCGATCAGCGTCCGGTCAATCAGACTAAGCTGTCCTTTTGCTTCCAGCCGCTCCTGTACGTCGCGACATTTACCGCAGAGGGAGCCGTCGGCGAGCACTTTTTTAACCAGCGTGATCTTCACGATAGATTCCTTGATTCGAATGTGAGGGCACGGACTACTACTGGCATTAAAATTATCAGCATGCTGAATAACAATGAAATATCAATCTTTGATACGTTTATAACTAAACGCTGTATAGACATCCCAAATTAGCAGATTGCCAAAGAGGGTGGGCTAACCGCGGCTGCACTGTGCCCCACTGTGTCAACAGAGAAACTGCTCAGTGGTCTCCAGCAACAGGTTTACCTTGGCGAGGCATTCCCGGTGCTCGGCTGCCGGCTCGGAATCTGCAACAATACCGCCGCCTGCCGCGCACGTTATACGGCCCTTGCTGGCACTAAAGGTGCGGATGGCAATGTTGGTGTCGGCACGACCACAGCTGCTGATATAGCCGATACTGCCGCAGTAGATCCCTCTTGGGCTTGACTCCAGTTCGCGAATCACCTCCATGGAACGCCGCTTTGGTGCCCCGGTTATGGAACCACCGGGAAAACAGGCGGCCAATAGCTCGCTGTAGGCGGTGTCTTCGGGCATTTCTCCTGTAACAACACTGACCAAGTGGTGCACATTGGCGAAGCTGGCCAGTTGAAACAGTTCGGGCACGCGTACACTGCCACTGCGACACCGCTTGCTGAAGTCGTTGCGCAGCAAATCCACAATCATCAGGTTCTCAGCTCGGTCCTTCGGGCTCTTCTGTAGTGCTGAGGCCGCCTGTTGGTCCCCGGGTGCATCGGCCGCCCTGGCGGCAGTGCCTTTGATGGGTTCACTGCGCAGGCTGCAGCCATCGGCGCGAATAAACCGCTCCGGTGACATACTTAGCAGACTGCCTTGGGGCAGCGCCATATAGGCTGAAAAAGGCCCTGCAGCCCGCTTGCGCAGGGCAAGGTAAGCGCTGAAGAGGTCGCCCTCGTAGGGGGCGCAAAAGCGTTGGGTAAAATTCGCCTGATACACGTCGCCGGCAGCGATGTACCCCAGAATCCGTTCAATACGCGCGCGGTAACCCTCGGCACTGAGTTCGTGTTCGAAAGGGGCCAGCAGGCGGAATTCGCCTGGCATGGGGGATGTCTGCCACTGTATGGATTTAAACCGGCCGATCAACTCGCGCACCTGTCGGGCCGGGCAGGCGGGGTGAAAGATAAGATGACTGCTGCCCAACTGGTGATCCGCGATAAAAGCCCAACTGTAAAGTCCGAAAAAGCCTGCGGGCAGGTCGGTTGGGCGGAGGTCCGCCGGCAGATAATTACCCTCTACCCCCAGCTCATAGCCGGCGTAGCCGATGGCTCCGCCACAAAAGGGCAATTGCGAGTTTCTGTCCTGTGGGCAGAGTTCGCGTATCAGGTCATCCACCTGGGTAAACGGTCCTGGACTGTCGGCACCTAGAACCAGGGTATTCAGTGGGTCTGCACTGACAATATCATAGCGGCCGCCACTGCACAGTGGCCGGCCACTGTCGAGCCAGACAGGTACCGGTAGGTCGGCCACTGCGGTGAAAGCGGCTGCTGAGTTAAGCGAATAGGGCAGGGAGACAATTTTCATTTTACAACACGGCCATCCGTAAGACGGCGCACACTACACAGTTTGCGGCAGCTAGAAAAGGCCGGGGCACTTTAGTCAATTCTTCGCTCGATGCCGGCCTGGGACATGAGACGGGTGGCAAGCTCTTCTACCGAGAGTTGTGTGGCATCGAGGAAGGGTACCTGGGCCCGCCTCAACATCTGTTCAACCTGGCGCACCTCAAAATCACACTGCTCCTTAGAAGCGTAGCGGCTGTTGGCGCGTCTTTCCTGTCTAATCTGCACCAGACGAGTCGGATCTATGGTCAGTCCGAAGAGCTTGCGACGGTAGGGAAGCAGAATTCTCGGTAGATTGGTGGAATCCATGTCCTCTTCGGTAATCGGGTAGTTGGCCGCGCGCAGGCCGAATTGCAGAGCCAGGTACAGGCAGGTGGGGGTCTTGCCGGAGCGGGAGACGCCGAGGAGAACCACATCCGCCTGCTCGAACCCCCTGGTGCGGCGCCCGTCGTCGTTGTCCATGGCAAAGTGCACCGCCTCGATACGGTCATTGTAGCGGCGACTGCCGGCAATTCCGCGCGAGATGTTGACCGATTGGGCAGGGTCCCGATTGAATAGATTGGCAAGGGGCGTCAGGTAGTTTTCGAAAATATCCAGCATCAGGGCCGGGCTCTGGTGCAGCTGTTGACGAATCTGGTCGGACACAATGCTGGTGAGGATGATAGGCTGTAATCCCGACTCGCTGGCGGCCTTTTCAATACGCTGCAGAGCCTGCTGGACCTTGCCGGCAGAGTCGATATAAGGCAGCGTAACCTGCTCGAGATGCTGATCCTGAAACTGCGCCAGCAGGCTGTGGCCAATGGCCTCCACAGTGAGTCCGGTTCCATCGGAAATAAAAAAGGCGGTGCGCTTGTCTTTTGCCACATTTCTTCTCGGGTTGTTGCAAGGGACTCTGGTTTAGGGGCGTTAGTATAATAAGAGGTGTGCTGCCAGGGGGCTTTTATTTTCATGCTTCGCATAGTCTTGTAGAAAATTTACAACAACCCGGGCACTTTTCCGGGGCTATTTTTTACAAGCCGCATCCTTATAATCAGCCGCCACAGACACCGGATTTCAGAGGGCCTTCACTTGACGAACTTCACCATCGACTTTGCAAAACTGAGTATGGATGATGTCGACAAGGTCGGCGGTAAAAATGCATCGCTCGGTGAGATGATTGGTTCGCTCACCGATGCTGGTGTCAGTGTACCGGGGGGCTTCGCCACCAATGCGGAAGCCTACCGGGCTTTTCTTGCCCAAGGGCAGTTGGCACAGCGTATTGCCGAGCGCCTGAAGGGGCTGGATGTTAACGATGTCACGGCCCTTGCCCAAGTCGGTGCGGAGATCCGCAACTGGATTTTGCAAACGCCGCTTCCTGCGCAACTGGAGAGCGAAATTCGTGCAGGCTATGAGGCCTTGGGCGGTGGCCAGACCGCCGTTGCGGTGCGCTCTTCGGCCACTGCGGAGGACTTGCCGGGCGCTTCTTTTGCCGGGCAGCAGGAAACCTTCCTGAATATCCGCGGAATCGAATCGGTGCTGCAAGCGGTGAAAAGGGTCTTTGCTTCTCTTTATAACGACCGCGCCATTGCCTATCGAGAACACACCGGTTACGGGAATATGGGGGTGGCGCTCTGTGCCGGTATCCAGCATATGGTGCGCAGTGAAACTGGTGCTGCTGGTGTGATGTTTACCCTGGATACCGAGAGTGGTTTTCACGATGTGATTTTTATTACCGCGGCATTTGGCCTGGGGGAAACGGTGGTGCAAGGTGCGGTAAACCCCGATGAATTTTATCTTTACAAGCCCGCGCTGGATGCGGGCCGCCCGGCGATTTTGCGACGCAACCGGGGTAGCAAGGCAATCAAAATGGTCTACGGCGAGTGTGGCGAGTGCGGCTACTCGGTAAAGACAGTTCAGGTGGCGCAAGAGGATTGCCAGCGCTTTGCTCTCAATGATGAGGAGTTGACCCGCCTGGCGCTGCAGGCGCGCAAAATTGAACAGCACTACGGTCGTCCGATGGATATTGAATGGGCCAAGGATGGGGATAGCGGGGAGCTGTTTATCATTCAGGCGCGTCCGGAAACCGTGCGCTCCCGCGACATGGGCACCAGTATTGAACGCTACAGTCTGCAGGAACGCGGAGAAGTGTTGTGCGAAGGCCGTGCCATCGGCCAGCGTATCGGTACCGGCCGCGTGCGCAAACTGATTTCTGCCAAGGGCATGGCAGAGATGCAGGATGGAGAAGTCCTGGTGACCGATATGACCGATCCGGACTGGGAGCCGATTCTGAAAAAGGCCGGTGCAATCGTCACCAATCGCGGTGGCCGCACCTGCCATGCGGCAATTCTGGCGCGGGAGCTGGGTATTCCAGCGGTGGTGGGCTGCCGCAATGCCACTGAGATCCTGCAAAACGGCACCCCGGTAACCGTGTCCTGTGCAGAGGGGGATACCGGCTTTGTGATGTCCGGTGAGCTGAACTTTCGGCGCGAGGAGGCCGAGGTCAGCGATATGCCCAAGCTGCCTTTTAACATTATGCTCAATGTGGGCAACCCTGATCGCGCCTTTGCCTTCAGTCGTGTGCCCAACCGGGGTGTCGGTTTGGCGCGCCTTGAGTTTATCCTGAACCGCATGATCGGTATCCACCCAAAAGCACTGCTGGAGCTGGATAGTCTGCCTCAGGATCTGCAAGTGAATATCCGAGAGCGTATCGGCGGCTATCCCTCTCCGGAAGACTTTATTGTGGAAAAACTGGTGGAAGGGATTGCCACTCTGGCGGCCGCCTTTACACCCAATCCCGTCATCGTGCGTCTGTCGGACTTCAAATCCAATGAATACGCTCACCTGGTGGGAGGGCAGCTATACGAACCCAGTGAAGAGAACCCGATGCTGGGATTTCGCGGCGCAGCGCGTTATCGCTCCAAGGAGTTTTGTCAGTGCTTCGCTCTGGAGTGTCGCGCCTTGAAAAAAGTCCGCGATGCAATGGGCCTGACCAATGTGCAGATCATGGTACCTTTCGTGCGTACGCCCGAGGAGGCAGAGGAAGTCATCCACTTGCTTGCAGAGAATGGCTTGCGCCGTGGCGAAGATGGCCTGCGGGTGTTCATGATGTGTGAATTGCCCTCCAATGCCCTGTTGGCGGAAGATTTCCTTCAGCACTTTGATGGTTTCTCCATAGGTTCCAATGATCTGACCCAGCTGACACTGGGGATTGATCGGGATTCCGGCCTGGTGGCAGATTTGTTCGATGAACGCAACCCTGCGGTCAAGGTATTGTTGTCTCATACTATCCAGGCTTGTAAGAAAGCTGGAAAATATGTGGGGATTTGCGGTCAGGGCCCGTCGGACCACAAGGATTTCGCCCGCTGGCTGGTGGATGAGGGAATAGATAGTATTTCCCTGAACCCCGATACTGCTGTGGACACCTGGCTATATTTGGCCAGTAAAGAAGGCTAGGTTTTTCTTTCATGCGGTCAGTTTGGGCCGCTTTTTCATTATAGGAACCGTGTTTCAATAGTTGATTTTTTTACCGAATAAAGATTCTTTATGCTGATAATTTAGAAGTTTGTTGCCCTTTGCTGTGAAATTATCAGATTTTTTCCTGCAATCTTTGTGTGAGACTTTGCCATCACACACTACCGAAAAAATACATTCCACTATCACCGCCCGCCTAGAGAAGAATTCAATCTAACTGTCAACGGCTGCCTCAATAAAATCGGAAGAGTCTTAGGATTATGCGTAAGTTGGGAAGAAGTGCGCATTTTGCTTTGAAGCCGAGTCATTGCAAGAAGAGGACTCCGCCGCCGATGCACTTCAATCGGTGTAGGCTGGACTTTCTGACTGTCCGCCCGCCGGATCAAAGCGGAGAGAGTTGATGAGGTGAGCCATGCACACAAGCAGACAGTTACAAATCCCCATACTATACATCTTTACGGTGTTGTGCCTGATCGTGTTTTTGGCGGTGCCCCCGGCAATGGCAAAACCCCGGGGTGTCAACTGGTTCGATGACCGGGCCGCAGCCAGAGGCGGCAGTCCCTCAATTAAAATTGATTTGAGCGAGCAGCGTGCCTATTTGTACAAAGGCGGTAGGCTGGTAGGGGTTTCCAAGGTCTCTTCCGGCAAGCGTGGATACGGTACCAGGCCGGGGTATTTCCGGGTGCTGTCAAAACATCCCTACCATCGCTCGACCATTTATGGGAGCTTTGTCAGCAAGCGCACCGGCAGAGTGGTGAGATCCAATGTGAATACCCGCAGGCATCGCCGCCCCGCCGGAACCGTTTATCGCGGAGCAAGAATGAATAACTACATTCGCTTCAATGGTGGTATCGGCATGCATGCCTCGGGCCATGTGCCCAATTATCCTGCCTCTCATGGCTGTGTGCGGATGCCACCGCATATGGCAAGAAAGTTTTACCGGCATGTGCGTGTCGGCACACCGGTGCGTGTCACCCGCTGACAAGATTTTCGACAGTGAAGGTTTGGCCGGGCATTATCCACAAAGATGATGCCCGGTATTTATTGATATCGCTGCTGCTGTTGTCCCGGTAAGGTTACCATTACTGTTCATTTCATTATAACGAGATGCCTTATGTCAGTGTCGACGCCCGATCTGTGCGATGCCCACAGGAAAGATGTGCAGGTGGTTGAGCCCTTTTTTATTAATTATGGTGGCCGAGAGCGCTTCGGTGGACAAATTGTTACCGTCAAATGCTTTGAGGATAACTCCCTGGTGCGCGAACTGGTGGCGGAGCCGGGTCGCGGAAAAGTGCTGGTGGTGGATGCCGGCGGTTCCATGCGCTGCGCCTGCCTGGGGGATAGGCTTGCGGAGCAAGCAGTAGGCAACGCCTGGGAGGGCATTGTGGTATTCGGGTGTATCCGCGATGTGGACGAAATATCCGCGCTGGATCTGGGAGTACAGGCTCTGGGCAGCCACCCTATGAAAACGGAAAAGAAGGGCGTCGGTGAGAGAGAGATCACCGTAGCATTTGGCGGAGTGACTTTCTATCCGGGTCATTATCTTTACGCGGACAACAATGGCATCATTGTCGCCACAAAGCCGCTGCTCTGAAGTTTCCATGTGGTCACTCACCGGTTTCGGGGTACATTGTTATTCCGGGCTGATGCGGATTCTCTGAGGCGGCGGACCTGGAGGGCGGCCCCTGCCGCCAGAGCCTCTTTCCAAGCCGAAATACTGCCTTGTCGCGCCAATCCGGCCCAGTCATATATTCCCTCCGGCTGTCAAACTGTATAAGAAATCGTCACCTATCATTGTCCTGTGATACCTCTCAATGACCCGGGGAAATGGCAGGGTATTTCGCTGTCTCGACCACCATGGAAGGTAAATATGGGCGAATTGCGCAAGAAATTCTTTACCGCGCCACTTTTGAAAACCATCAAGCGGGTTCTCCCTTCGATTTCCGCTACCGAGCGCGAGGCGATGGAAGCCGGGGAAGTTTGGTGGGATGCCCAGTTGCTATCGGGAAAACCGGATTGGAATCAACTGCTGGACATGGGACCCCCGGAACTGAATGCGGAAGAGCGGGCTTTTCTGGATGGCCCGGTGGAAGAACTCTGTCATATGGTGAATGATTGGCAGATTAGCTTTGTAGACCACAATATCCCCGAACATGTATGGGACTTCCTGCGTAAACACCGCTTTTTCGGCATTATTATTCCCAAGAAATATGGCGGCCTCGGCTTTTCTCCTTCGGCGCATGCGGAAATAGTTACCAAAATCTCTACCCGCAGTACCTGCGTGGGTGTGACTGTGATGGTGCCCAACTCCCTGGGGCCTGGGGAACTGCTGCTCTCCCACGGGACCCAGGCGCAGAGAGATTACTATCTTCCCCGCCTGGCCGATGGCACCGATATCCCCTGTTTCGCCCTGACCAGTCCCCAAGCAGGCTCTGACGCTGCCTCCATGGTGGATCGTGGTGAGGTGTGTTAC
Source organism: Microbulbifer sp. 2205BS26-8 (assembly GCF_030731025.1). NCBI lineage: Bacteria > Pseudomonadati > Pseudomonadota > Gammaproteobacteria > Cellvibrionales > Microbulbiferaceae > Microbulbifer > Microbulbifer sp. 2205BS26-8. Next base: position 42,456 of record NZ_JAVAMR010000002.1, read on the forward strand.
GGGGAGCACGAGGGCGAGAAAGTCCTCGGAATGCGCGTCAACTGGCACAAACGCTATATTACCCTGGGCCCCATCGCCACAATACTGGGCCTGGCCTTTAAACTCTATGATCCACAGCATATCCTCGGAGATAAGGAAGCGCTTGGCATCACCGTTGCCCTGGTACCCACCGATACCCCTGGAATCACCATTGGTCAGCGCCACCTGCCAGCCATGCAGTCTTTTCAGAATGGTCCCAACTGGGGCAAAGATGTGTTTATTCCCATAGAATGGATTATCGGTGGGAAGGAGAATGTGGGCAAAGGCTGGGAAATGCTGATGAGTGCGCTTGCCGCCGGGCGTGGCATCTCTCTCCCTTCGCTGTCAATGGGTGGCGCGAAAATGGCTGCCCGGACCACCGGGGCCTATGCGCGCGTGCGAGAACAGTTCAATGTGCCCGTGGGGCGCTTTGAGGGGGTACAACGGCGCTTGGCTGAAATTGCCGCTATCGCTTTTGTACTGGATAGCGCCCACAAAACAACAACACGGGCTTTGGATGAGGGCCGCAAGCCCGCGGTCATTACCGCAATTATGAAAGCCAATGCCACCTCTGCGTTGCGCCAGGCAATCAATGACGCCATGGACATCCATGCGGGCAAGGCCATTATGGACGGCCCTTCTAACTACCTTGGCAATGTCTACCGGGCCATCCCGGTGGCGATTACCGTAGAAGGGGCCAATCTGCTGACCCGCAGCCTGATGATATTTGGTCAGGGTGCCATACGCTGCCACCCTTATTTACTGGATGAGATACTCGCAGCAGAGAATCCCGATACCAAAGCGGGGCTGGATCAGCTCGATACGCTCCTGCCAAAACACTTCTGGTTCCAGCTCAAGACCCTGTTACGCGGTGTATTCCACGGTTGGACGGTGGGCCTGTTTGCCAGTAGTCCCCGCAGTGTGGGTGGGGCAGCCAAGTACTACCGGCAGCTGAACCGGTATTCTGCGGTACTGACCCTGGTGACTGAAATTTCCCTGATGACTCTTGGAGGAGAGCTGAAAAGAAAAGAATTGATCTCTTATCGTCTCGGGGATGTACTCAGTCAACTCTATTTGTTGAGCTGCACCCTGAAGCGCTTTTACGACGATGGTAATCCCAAAGATGACCTGCCCCTACTGGAATTCACTATGCGCGATGGGTTACATAAAATTGAAATCAATCTGCTGGAAGTTTTTCAGAATTTCCCGCGTCCCTTCTTCGGGCAGTTAATGCGATTTCTGGTCATGCCCTGGGGGCATAGTGTCCATACGGCTTCGGACCGCCAGGCTCGCGCTTGTGCTGAACTCTTGCTGGCCCCGTCGACAACCCGGGACAGACTGACTTGTGGTGTCTATCCCGGCAATCCCGGCGATGGTGTTGATATTGTCGAGCAGGCGTTTGTCAAGGTGTGCGCTACAGAGCAGGCACGCGACAAACTGAAAAAAGGCGGGATACGCGTGTTGAGCAGGGAATCGGTAGAGGAGGGTTTACAGCGCAACCTGATCAGCGATGAGGAAGCACGTGCCTTGAAAGAAGCCGCGGATGCGGTGGATCGTGCGATTCAGGTCGATCACTTTGAGCACTTGGGAGAGCATAGCGGCCGCCCGGGCTAAAGAAGTGCGGGTGTAGATATCCATGCAAACCCCTTCCAGAAAAATCCCCCGGCGCTTCAGTACCGTCGATCCATGTATTGATGCGTTGCTGGAAAAAGCGGGCAAGGAAATCGTGTTGGGCCTGCCCCTGGGGATCGGCAAGGCCAACCACTTTGCCAATGCCCTCTACGCCCGTGCGGCTGCTGACCCATCGATTTCCCTGACCATATTCACCGCCCTTACCCTGGAGCGCCCCAGGGGGGACAGCGATATACTGCGCCGTTTTATCCAGCCTTTGCTGGATCGTCTCTACAGTCAGTACCAGGATCTCGCGTACGCTTCCGCTCGCCGCAGGCAACAGTTGCCGAGTAATATCGAGGTGATCGAATTTTTTATGGCACCGGGTGCATTGCTGGGAAATGACTATGCACAGCAACATTATGCCAGTGTCAATTACACCCAGGTGCCGGAAGCGCTTTTAAGTAGCGGTGTGAATGTGATTGCCCAGATGGTGTCGCCAACCGAGGATGGTGCGCGTTTCAGTTTGAGCTGTAACTCTGATTTGACGCTGCCGTTTTTAAAACTGAGCAACGCCCGCGATGACCATCCATTGATTCTGGTGGGTGAGGTCAACCCACAGCTGCCCTATATAACCGGCACCAGCGAGCTGGATGCAACCGAGTTTGATTTTTTGTTGGAGGGGGCCACTTTTGATACGCCGCTGTTTGCGGCTCCGGCAATGCCGGTGGGTTTTACCGAATACAGTATCGGCGTACATATCGCCAGCCTGATCGCAGATGGTGGCACCCTGCAGCTGGGCATTGGTGCTCTCGGAGATGCGGTGTGCCACGCTCTGCGTTTGCGCCATTTAGAGAACGGACTTTACCGGCGCTTGATCGAAGACCTGAACCGCCACAAGTCCCCGGCCTGCGACGCGGCATTGACACCCATGGCGGAACCCTTTCGGCAGGGGCTATACGCTGTCAGCGAGATGTTTCCCCATGGATTTTTGCACCTGCGGCGAGCCGGAATACTCACCCGTGAAGTCTATGCTGATGCTGCCCTGCAAGCCTTGCTGGATCGGGATGAAATCACCCATACGGTGAACGAGGAGACCCTGCTGGCGCTGAAGAAATGTGGCCGCATCTCTTGCCCCCTGACCCCGGAGGATACCGAGTTCCTGCAGCGCTTTGGCATTGTCGATGCGAGCTACAGCTGGCGCGGGCACAAGTTGCTGACACCTGACGGGGAGGAAGAGGAGTGTGATCTGCACAGTGAGCATGGTCGCAGGCGTTTGATAGGGGAGTGCCTCAACAGAAAACTGTTGGGGGGGATCTGGTTGCACGGTGGGTTCTATCTGGGGCCGGAATTGATGTATCGGGAGCTTCGCGACCTGCCCCCCAGGGAGCTGGCCGGCATTGATATGACCGGAATCGATTTCACCAATGATTTGCAGTCCCAGCGGGCATTGAAGCGGGCCCAGCGCCGGCAGGCGCGTTTCGTGAACTCGGCTATGATGGTGACTTTGGGTGGCGCGGTTGTCTCCGATGGCCTTGTGGATAACCAGGTGGTGAGCGGTGTGGGTGGTCAGTACAATTTTGTTGCCCAAGCGTTTGAACTGCCAGGTGCACGCTCGATTATCGCTTTGCCGAGCACACGATACCGAGACGGAATCTGTTCAAGCAATATCGTGTGGGAATATCCCCATACTACCATCCCCAGACATCTGCGCGATGTGGTGGTCACCGAGTATGGAGCTGTGGACCTGCGCGGCAAGACGGACCGGGATGTGATGGTGTCCATGCTCAGTATCTGCGATGCCCGATTCCAGCCAGTTTTGCTGGAACAGGCCAAGCACGCGGGGAAAATTGAAAAAGACTTTGTCATTCCCGCGGCATTCAACAACAATACGCCCGGGCATATCACTAAAATTTTCACGAATAAAAAATGTCTGGCAATGCTGCCCTATTATCCCCTGGGCACCGATTTTACCAATGAAGAGGCTCTGCTTGCGGTGGCCTTGGAGCAGCTAAAAGCGGCGGATCGACGTTGGTGGTGGATGTTATTGGCCGTCATCCGGGGGCGGAGCGTCTGGCACGACAACTCCAAGAGTGCTGAGCATATCCAACGCTGTCTAACGCGTATGGGCTACGATCACACCGAAACTTACGAACACCGTCTGGAAGCCTATGTGGTTGCTAGCGCTCTGCGGAATTTCGTCGATATGAGGCGACCACTGTATTGGGAGTAACCAGCTATTGATGCCGCTGCTGCGCCTGGATGGCTGTGAGCGCTATGGTGTAGACGATGTCATCCACCAGGGCGCCCCGGGACAGGTCATTGACCGGTTTGCGCAATCCCTGCAGCATGGGTCCAATACTCACCAGATCCGCACTGCGCTGCACAGCTTTGTAGGTTGTATTGCCGGTGTTCAAGTCGGGAAAAATAAACACTGTTGCGCGTCCGGCCACCGGGCTGTGCGGTGCTTTTTGTGCGGCGACGGTTTTGATGAGGGCGGCGTCGTACTGCAAGGGTCCATCGATAATCAGCTTGGGTCGCTGTTGCCTGGCAATTCTTGTAGCTTCGCGCACCTTATCGACATCCGAACCGCTGCCCGAGGTTCCGGTGGAATAACTGATCATGGCCACGCGCGGCTCAATACCAAAGGCCGCGGCGGAGTCCGCGGACTGGATCGCTATAGCGGCCAGCTGTTCTGCATTGGGGTCCGGATTGATGGCGCAGTCCCCGTATACCAGCACCTGCTCCGGCAGCAGCATAAAAAATATGGATGAGACCAGTGGCTCGCCGGGGGCGGCCTTAATCAGCTGCAGGGCGGGGCGGATGGTGTTGGCCGTGGTGTGTATGGCCCCAGACACTAGGCCGTCCACCTCATCTAGTGCCAGCATCATGGTGCCCAGTACCACATTATCCCGCAGTTGTTCCTGTGCCACTACCTGTGTCAAGCCCTTTTTTCTGCGCAGGGTGACCATGGGTTCCACGTAGTGATCTCGCACTTCTGCAGGATTGACAATCTGTACCTGGTCACTGAGCCTGAGCCCCTGCTGCTCAGCAACTCTCTGGATGGTTTTGGCATTCCCCAGCAGTATTGTCTGGGCAATACCCCGCTCGCTGCAGATCAGAGCCGCTTTGATGGTGCGCGGCTCCTCCCCTTCCGGCAGCGCGATGCGTTTTGGCGAGCGGTGCGCCAGTTCGGTGAGATGATAGCGAAAGGCTGACGGAGACATGCGTCGGGGACGGCTGGAAACCTGGCTGAGGGAGCGTACCCAGTTTTCATCCAGGTGGCTGGCAAAAAAATCCTGCACCCGGTTGACCCGCTCCCGGTCGTCTGCCGGTGTGCGCAGGTTGAAGGTCTGCAATTCCATTACCGTTCGCCAGGTATTGGCGCCTACAAGGAGGACCGGTAAGCCGGTTTCCATTGCCGGAGTGCAGACTTTGAACAATGCACGATCCAACTGGTAACCGCCAGTGAGCAAGAGACAGCCGATCTTCACTCCATTCATTACAGCCAAACAAGCACCGGCAACGACATCGGGCCTGTCTGCCGAAGTCACCAGCATGGCCCCCGGTGTAAAGCGCCTGAGCATATTGGCCAGGGAGCGGGAGCAAAAGGTCACGCTGTGCAATCGCCGGGTCTCCAATTCCCCGCGGTTGATGATCTGAGCATCGAAGTGTCGGGCCAGATCCAGTGCTCGCGGTGCGAGCAGATCAGCATTCCAGGGAATACAGCCCACAATCCGCAGGGGAACCTGCCGGTAAAGGGCCTCTTTGGTGATGGAGGAGGCGCTATCCTGGAGTGCCTCCCCTTGGGTGGGCATGCCGGCGTGGGCGCCAGGGGTATCAGAATGGTGGAGAGGGGCGCCGATTTTATTGATGATACAGCCCACCACCCGGTTGGAATCTCCTCCGCCGAAAGAGCGCACCGCAAACTCCAGCCGCTCTTTTAGCTGTTTGGTGACGCCGCTTGGAGGACAGGTCACCAATACCACCTCTGCGTCGAGGGCTTTGGCAATCTGGTGGTTGAGCTGGTTGGAGAACTGGCTGTTGCTGCTGGGTAGAATACCTTCAACCACAATCACCTCCGCCTGACTGCTGCCACTTTGGTAGCGTGCCAGTATCTCTTCCAGCAGCTCGGGCATTTTTCCGGTGGATACCTGGGTCTCGGCATATTGAGCACTGAAGGGGGTCGGGCTCTCCAGGTTGACATTGTGTCGCAATATTTCCGTGGTGCGCTCTGTGGCGCCGTTCGGGGAGGGTTCTGTGACGGGTTTGAAAAACTGCACTTCCAGCCGGTTGCGTTCCAGTGCGCGAATCAGGCCGAGACTGACTGAGGTCATGCCCACGCCCGCTCCCACAGGGACCAGCATAAGGGTACGGGCATTGTGCGGCATGCCTAGGCTGCCCCCCGTACCAGTTGGGCGGCATCCCTGGCGATCACCCACTCTTCCCGGGTGGGGATCACCAGAACCTCCGGGGTATTTTGCCGTGAAATCCGCCCCTCGGCACCAAAGCGTATTTTTTCATTGAGCGCTGGGTCCAACTGATAGGCGTGGCCATTCAGCCAGTCGGTGGTTCGAGTGCGTACCCAGGCGGAGTTCTCGCCGATTCCTCCAGTAAATACCAGTGCAGTGACCTGGTGCAGGGGAATAGTGTAGGCGGCAATGTATTTGGCCAGCCGGTAGCAAAATACCTCCAGGGCCAGACGAGCGCCGGTATGTCCGCCCTCTGCAGCCTGCTCTAGTGCACGGCAGTCATTGCTGAGCTCGGAGAGGCCTGTCATTCCGCTTTCCCAATTGAGTAGTTGCTCGATTTCGTCCAGGGAATAGTTCAGTGTCCGCCCCAAATACAGCAACAGTCCCGGGTCCAGATCACCGCAGCGAGTACCCATGACCAGTCCCTCCAGTGGGGTCAGACCCATACTGGTATCCACGCTGTGGCCACCTTTGATAGCAGCAATAGAGGCGCCGTTGCCCAGGTGCGCCGAGATAACGTTGATCTCCGGTACAGGCTTGCCCAGCAGCTGAGCGGTGCGTTCACTGATATAGCGATGGCTGCTGCCGTGCATACCATAGCGGCGGATATGATGTTGTTGGTAAAGCCTGTAAGGGAGCGCATACAGGTAGGCGTAGTCTGGCATACTCTGGTGGAAAGCTGTGTCGAACACGGCAACTTGTGATACTTGGGGGAAGGCGGCAAGGGCTGCTTGAATACCCTCTAGGGCGACAGGGTTATGTAATGGGGCCAGTTCACAGCAGGATCGGATTGCAGATAACACCTCCTCGTCAATCAGAACCGAACTGGCGAAAAGCTCTCCGCCATGGACCACCCGGTGGCCGATGGCAAGAAGCCGCTCTCTCAATTCCGACCACTGTCTATCAAACCGGTCGACAAGAATCCGAATTACGGTGGTGTAGTCGTCATCCCGAGCAAGCTGTTGTGTCTCATTCTGGGTTCGGTAGCGCCATACCAGCTTTGCTGTGGTCCCCCCCAGGGCGTTCGCCTGACCACACAGGAATTCCTTCCCGGATTCGGGGTCAAGTACGGCAAACTTGAGTGAAGAGCTGCCGCAATTGAGAATCAGCACCAGGTCGGGGTCGAGCATAGAGCAAGTGTTTCAACGGGGTACCCCCTAAGGCTAGACAAAATGAGACCGAGGGTTTCACCAGGGGAAATCACGGTAGGCGACTTCAAACAGTATCGTTGACGCCATTGCAGGCCGTGGACTGGGCGCACAGTTGGGAGACCGCAGCGCTGTGCAGTCATGCCTCCGGTACTCTTGGGGTGATCCTGAATAAACTGGGAGCTGTCCTCTTGCTAGGCCCGTGGTATCGGTTTCAAAGCGCGATGTGGTTAAGGTATCGCAACCCTGGTTTGATCTGACAGACACTGCCGATAGGTTTAAAACGCAATTTCAATAGTAGATGCTCAATCAATATAGGCTCGGTATATTGCCACGCACGGTTTCGAGTCTTCAAAAGGAACTGTATATGCAGTTTGACAATATATTTACAATATGGCACTATAAGACAAATGAAGCGAACAATTGAAGGCGAAGCGTTGACTGCCCTGATCCTTGAGACCTTTCGGCTGAACGGGGTGCTATTGGCAGCGGGTAACAAATTGACCAAGCCAATGGGCATGACGAGCGCTCGATGGCAGGTAATGGGGGCTATCGACGAATGGGGGCAGCCACTCACGGTTGCCCAGATAGCGAGGAGAATGGGACTGGCTCGTCAAGGTGTGCAGCGCATTGTCAATGATCTCGAGGATAAGGGGCTGGTTACTTTGGAGAAAAACCTTGATCACAAACGTTCGCCGTTTGTCACAATCAGCGAGGCCGGGTATGCGGTCATGATTGAAATTGGCAAAGCACAAGCCGCTTGGGTCAACGCACTGGCAGAGGGGCTGAGTGAGCAGGGTATCCGAGACGCGCTCAGGCTCTTGGAAATCGTTCGTGATCGCACTGAGCAAACAAGTGTTTCAAACAACGGTAAAAGGAAATGAATAATGGCGAGATTCGAAGAGCTCAATGACAAGGTCAGTCTGGCCGACCAAATGCAGACAAACGAAGACGGTTCCATCGTACTCATCAACGTCTTCACCGTCGATCCAGCCGAGGAAGAAGCCCTGCTTGCGGCGTGGAAACACGATGCAGACTTTATGCGTGCACAACCCGGTTATATCTCCACACAATTGCACAAAGCCATTGGCGGCAGCGGAACCTTCGTAAATTACGCGATATGGGAAAGCGTGGACAGTTTCCGCAACGCATTTACAAGCCCGGAGTTTCAGAAGCGCATTGGTGGTTACCCTGAAAGTGCTATTGCCTCCCCGCATCTGTTCAAAAAGCTCGCCGTGCCCGGCCACTGTGTAGCCTAACCAAAGGAACGCAGTGTCACTCAAAAGCATATCAGAGCAATACGGCACAGTTGCTGTGGCCATTCACTGGCTCAGTGCTCTGCTCATCGTTGTAGTGATCGGTTCGGGCTTTCGAGCAGGCGCAATGGAGGACGCAGCCGCTTTGCGAGTGCATGTCCCGATAGGTGTGGTGATTCTTTTGCTGACACTGGTGCGCATCAGCTGGTGGTGCTTTATGGACTATAAACCCGCTTCAGTGCTCATGCCCAGTTGGCAGGATCATGCATCCCGAGCCGTCCATATCCTGTTTTATGTGGTCATTCTCGGTACGGCTGCCAGCGGTATCGGCATGGTGATTCTATCGGGTGCTGGCCCAATCATCTTCGGCGGAGACCTAGCGACTCTGACCGATTTCTTCGATTATCCACCGCGCAGGCCGCATGGTATCGGTGCCCGCGTTATCATCGCGCTGCTGATACTACATGTCGGCGCAGCGCTCTTTCACCATCTATTGAAGCGGGACCAACTGCTGCGACGCATGTGGTTCGGGGCCAGATAGCAATGACAAAGAGCAGAGTACACGCTATTGCCGGAGTTGTAGGCTTCCTTATGATTGCTACATTCTGGACCTCGACAGTGGTTTCAGAGCTGATCGGTCACCAAGCGGCCATTACGGCTGTTAAGAATGGCATTGTTTGGGGCATGCTTGTGCTGATCCCCTCTATGGTGATTGCCGGAGGCTCCGGGATGTCTCTGGGCCAGAGACGCGGCGATCAAGGCGTTGTGGCGAAGAAAAAGCGGATGCCGATCATTGCATTGAATGGCCTGATCGTCTTGCTGCCGTCAGCCGTTTTTTTGGCCTCGAAAGCAAACGCGGGCTCTTTTGATAGCGTTTTCTATGCTGTCCAGACATTGGAGCTCATTGCCGGCGCGACGAATCTGACCTTGATGGGGCTCAATATCCGCGATGGTTTGCGCCTCACAGGCCGGATCGCTTCGCCCAGTGCTAGGGCCGCTCAGTGTGCGGCGTCAATCGTGCTACGCAAGAATGGCCCCGCAATCATCAGTGGCGTAGAGGATTTCATCGGCGCAGACGGTGCGGCCCTAGCCACCCAGGCCACAATGACATTGTGTCGCTGCGGTGCATCAAAGAACAAACCCTATTGCGACGGTTCACATACCCGTGTGGGTTACTTAGATGGGAAATCGCCTGAACGCACAATCGATGAACTCTCTAGGTACAGGGGCAGGGAAATAAACATCCTTTACAATCGGTTGCTCTGTTCCAAAGCCTATGAATGTGGCCGGCGCCTCGAAGCGGTATTCGATACAACGCATGACCCGTGGATAGACCCGGACAAAGGTTCGGTTGCTGAAATACTTGATGTTATACGCGCCTGCCCCTCCGGTGCATTGGGGTACGAACAAAATGGCGAAGGTCTGCGCCACGAGGTGCCGTCCGGCACTGCAATTGAGACGGAGGCAAGCGGGCCTTATCGTGTGCGCAATGTCGCACTGGCCAATGCAGTATGGTGCGAGGGGGCGTGCGAGAATAAATACGCACTTTGCCGTTGTGGCGCGTCAAAGAATAAACCGTTTTGCGACGGATCGCATGTCGCCGAGGGTTTTATTGATGCAGGGGGAAGTGCGCAATAGGCCTTATGGTCACGGGTGATTCGCTTTCTCGGGACGCACTCCCCCCGGTTGAATTTTTCGGAAATGGACCAGCAATCAAAGGCGGCTTGCGCCGCCTTTGATTGCTTCTGGAGAACATCGCAACCGGTTTATCCGAACTGGTTCATGGTGTTGTCTTTGCCTGCGGCTTTTAGAGCGGCTTCACCCGCGAAGTACTCTTTGTGGTCATCGCCGATGTCGGAACCCGCCATATTCTGGTGCTTCACACAGGCGATACCCTGTCGGATCTCCCTGCGCTGGACATTTTTCACATAACCCAGCATGCCCTGCTCACCGAAGTATTCCCTGGCCAGATTGTCGGTCGACAGAGCTGCAGTGTGGTAGGTGGGCAGGGTGATCAGGTGATGGAAGATGCCGGCATCACGGGCGGCGTCGGCCTGGAAGGTGCGAATTTTCTCATCGGCAGCGACGGACAGTTCGGTATCATCATACTCGGCGCGCATCAGGTTGTCGCGGTCGTAGGCGGATACGTCTCTGCCCTCTTCAGCCCAGGCATCGAATACCTGCTGGCGGAAATTCAGGGTCCAATTGAAAGAGGGGCTGTTATTGTAAACCAACTTCGCATCCGGCACGGCCTTGCGGATCTCGTCCATCATGCCGCCAATCTGGCGGACATGGGGCTTTTCGGTTTCGATCCAGATCAGATCGGCACCGTTTTGCAAGGCGGTGATACTGTCCAGGATACAGCGCGCTTCACCGGTGCCTTTGCGAAACTGGAACAGGTTGGAGGCCAGGCGTTTTGGACGCAATAGTTTGCCATCGCGGTTAATGACAACATCGCCATTGGCAAGCTCGGAGGCCTCAATTTCCTCGCAGTCCAGGAAGGCATTGTACTGGTCACCCAGGTCGCCGGGTGTTTTGGTCACGGCAATTTGCTTGGTCAGGCCGGCGCCCAGGGAGTCAGTGCGCGCAACGATGAGCCCATTGTCTACACCCAGCTCCAAAAATGCGTAGCGCACGGCGCGGATCTTTGCCAGGAATTCTTCGTGCGGGACGGTGACCTTGCCATCCTGGTGGCCGCACTGCTTTTCGTCGGAGACCTGGTTTTCGATCTGAATACAGCAAGCGCCTGCCTCAATCATTTTCTTGGCCAGCAGGTAAGTGGCCTCGGCGTTACCAAAACCCGCGTCTATGTCGGCGATGATGGGCACAATATGGGTCTGATGGTTGTCGATTTTGTCCCGAGCGGCCTTCTCGGCTTCCTTGTCTCCGGATTCCCGGGCGGCATCCAGCGCACGAAATAGGTCGTTCAGTTCACGGGCATCTGCCTGGCGCAGGAAGGTGTACAGCTCCTCAATCAGGTGCGCTACCGCGGTCTTCTCGTGCATGGACTGGTCGGGCAGGGGACCGAACTCACTGCGCAACGCGGCAACCATCCAGCCCGACAGGTACAGGTAGCGGCGATCGGTATTGCCATTGAAATGCTTCTTGATGGCAATCATCTTCTGCTGGCCAATGAAACCGTGCCAACAGCCCAGTGACTGGGTGTACTTTGTGGGGTCCCTGTCGTAGTTCTCCATGTCGGCACGCATGATGTCGGCAGTGTATCTGGCAATATCCAGACCGTGCTTGAACTTATTCTGGGCACGCATACGCGCAACGGATTCCGGGTCGATTGCATCCCAGGTGCCTCCGTGGTTTTCACGGAGCCTGGCTATCGCATCGATATCTTGAGTGTATGTGGCCATGACAGCATTTCCTTAAAACGGTGACTGCAATTAGGTGTTGAGTATCTTAGGGGGCATGGCATAATTTGCCTAATTTATTGATTTTATTTTCACTATCAATTTGGCGAATGATCTATGCAACTGGAAAGAGCGGACCTGAATCTGCTGGTCTACCTGGATGTACTGCTGCGTGAACGCAACGTCACCCGTGCAGCCAATTACCTGGGGCTCTCCCAGCCGGCCATGAGCAATGGTCTCAAGCGCCTGCGCGAACAGTTCGACGACCCGCTACTGGTGCGCACACGGGAAGGCATGATGCCTACGGAGCGGGCCCTGGAGCTGCAGCCCATGGTGCGCGAGGCCCTCTCCTCCATCGACCGGGTGATACAGCCAAACCGGGATTTCAACCCGGCCAATACCCGCAGGACCTTTCGCATCATGGCCAGCGATTATGCAGAATCAACTCTGATTCCCCCCCTGCTCAGGCAATTGCGGCAGGATGCCCCCGGTATCAGCCTGGATATCATGACACCCAGTGATGTGAGTTTCGTGGATGTGGAGCAGGGCAAGGTTGACATGGTGATCAACCGCTTTGACAGCATGCCGCAGAGTTTTCACCAGGCAACAGTATGGCGGGACAGCTTTTCCTGTGTGATGCGCACCGATAATCCGATTCTCGAAGACTACAATCTGCAAAGCTACTTAAAGGCGCAGCATATCTGGGTGAGCAAGACCGGTATGGGCGTCGGCGTGGGGGTAAACCCCGAGGATGTCCAGCGACTGGGTTGGGTGGATGAGGCAATCAATCGCCTGGGGGAAAAGCGGGATATCTCTGTGTTCACCCGTCATTACCAAGTGGCCATGTTACTGGCGGAGCAGAGCGACCTGATTGTGACGGTGCCCACCCGTCTGGCACAGTTGGCCAGTGATAATCCCAGGGTGGTTCGCCGGAATCCGCCACTGGGGATTCCTCCGTTGGAGCTGAAAATGGCCTGGAGCCCGCTACTGCAGCAGAGCGTTCCCCACCGCTGGCTGCGGCGCCTGATCCTGGATATTGGTCGGGCGCTCTGAGCGATCTACAGAGTGCGATTGTGAACCGGCGGTGTTTTCCTTTCGGTTTCCTGCCACAGTACCAATGGAAAAAATTGACTCTGTGAATAGTGGGAATTGCGCCTATTAATTAGCAGTATGGGGAAATGACTGTATAGAATGCCGATATTCCAACGATCAGTGAGAGGCCCAGGGTATGACGGAACGAATCCAAATCGGCGATCTGCAAATCGCAACGGTGCTCTACCATCTGATCTGCGAGGAGGTAATTCCGGGAACCGGAATCAGCACCGATGTTTTCTGGGCTGAATTTGAATCGGTTGTGCGCGATCTAGCCCCGGTCAACCGCGCCCTGCTGGAAAAGCGTGACAAATTGCAGGCAACCCTCGACCGCTGGTACGGCGAAAATCCCGGTGGCTTTCGCGACCTGGACGGTTACCGCGCGTATCTGCAGAAAATCGGCTACCTGGTCGATGAACCTACAGACGTCACTGCCAGCACCGAGAATGTTGACCCGGAAATTGCCACCCTGGCCGGCCCGCAGCTGGTAGTGCCGGTGATGAATGCCCGCTATGCCCTCAATGCCGCCAATGCGCGCTGGGGTAGCCTGTACGACGCCCTCTATGGTACCGACGTGATCAGTGAAGAGGGCGGTGCGGAAAAGGGTACCCAGTACAATCCTGTACGCGGTGCCAGAGTGATTGAATACGCCCGCTGTTTCCTCGACCAGTCCGCTCCGCTCACTTGTGGCAGCCACAGGGAGGTTGTGCAATACCGTGTGAATGGCCCCCTGCTGGAAATGGAACTGGACAACGGCGATATCGCCACGCTGAAAGACAGCAAGCAGTTTGCCGGTTATCGCGGCGACAGCGAAGAGCCCAGCGCCATCCTGCTCAAGCAGCACGGGCTGCACTTTGAAATCCAGGTCGATCGCGCAAGTTCCATCGGCAGGTCCGACATTGCCGGAATCAAGGACGTGCTGATGGAGTCAGCTCTGACCACCATCATGGACTGCGAAGACTCTGTTGCTGCGGTGGATGCCGAAGACAAGGTTGTGGTTTATCGCAACTGGCTCGGTCTGATGAAGGGGGATCTGAAAGAAACCATTCATAAGGGCGGTACCACTTTCGAGCGTAAACTCAATGCAGATCGTGTGTACACAAGCCCAAACGGGAATCAGCGCATCCTGCCCGGCCGCAGTTTGATGTTCGTGCGCAATGTGGGACACCTGATGACCAGTGATGCCATTTTGTTTGGTGATGGCGAGGAAATTCCGGAGGGGATACTCGATGGCATGATCACCAGCCTGATCGCATTGCACGACCTGCGCGGCGAAAGTACATGCCAGAATTCCCGTACCGGCAGCATCTATATTGTAAAACCGAAGATGCATGGCCCGGAAGAGGTGGCATTTGCCAATACGCTGTTCAACCGCATCGAAGGTGTTCTCGCCTTGCCGCGCAACACTGTCAAAATGGGTATTATGGACGAGGAGCGCCGCACCACGGTGAACCTGAAAGCTTGTATCGCCGAAGCCAGGGAGCGGGTGGTATTTATCAACACCGGCTTCCTGGATCGCACCGGTGATGAAATCCACACCTCCATGCTCGCAGGCCCCATGATCCGCAAGGGCGATATGAAAGAGTCCACCTGGATCAAGGCCTACGAAGAGTGGAATGTGGATGTGGGTCTCAACAGCGGTCTCAAAGGCAGGGCACAGATTGGCAAAGGTATGTGGCCTATCCCCGACCAGATGTCAGCCATGATGCACGCCAAGCTGGCCCACCCCATGGCCGGTGCCAACACCGCCTGGGTACCATCGCCCACCGCAGCCACCCTGCACGCGCTGCATTATCACAAGGTGGACGTCAACCGTCGCCAGGAAGAGATTCAACATCGCCACCACGCCAAGTTGGAAGATGTTCTCACCCTGCCGGTATCGGAAGCCCCCACTTGGAGCGCCAGGGATATCCAGTTGGAGCTGGACAATAACGCCCAGGGCATCCTCGGTTACGTCGTGCGCTGGGTAGAGCAGGGTATAGGCTGCTCCAAGGTGCCGGATATCAACGATGTTGGCCTGATGGAAGACCGTGCAACCCTGCGTATATCCTCTCAGCATATTGCCAACTGGCTCAGGCACGGTATCGTTAGCGAGGAGCAGGTGCGCAAAACCCTGGAGCGCATGGCCGCTGTTGTGGACCGCCAGAATGCAGGCGATCCCAACTACCGCAATATGGCACCCGACTTCCACAAGAGCATCGCCTTCCAGGCTGCCTGTGAACTGGTGTTTGAGGGCTGTGCCCAACCAAATGGGTACACGGAGCCGGTACTGCATCGCCGCAGACGGGAGTTTAAAGCGTTGAACTCTTGATGCCGGGCTCGATGGTGAAAACCTGGGCCCATTGGTCCACCAGAATTTTTGATATTGCATCGGTTGCTGGTAATACTGGGCTTCAGCTGTAATAGCGTGCAGCTTGCAGTGAAATCGGTGCTGGACAAAACCAGTCGACTCATGCGCCCTATAAACT
This sequence comes from Microbulbifer sp. 2205BS26-8, assembly GCF_030731025.1. Taxonomy (NCBI): domain Bacteria; kingdom Pseudomonadati; phylum Pseudomonadota; class Gammaproteobacteria; order Cellvibrionales; family Microbulbiferaceae; genus Microbulbifer; species Microbulbifer sp. 2205BS26-8. The sequence continues at coordinate 57,883 of NZ_JAVAMR010000002.1, forward strand.
GGGCAACTCCTGCAGCGCGTGTGGCTCCAGCGGTAGTTTGTTCCGTGAAACCGGGGACATAAACAATACCAGTGTCAGCGAGCATTTTTTGTGCTGACCATCCACATTGTACCGGCGATGTAGCCCGCATCAGTCAGGTGAATAAACCCAAAGATTTGGACAATGGCGGTAGCCCGTACTGATGCGGCTGCAGAATGGTCGGTGCTTTTGCCACTTTTGGCAGCCAGCTGTGCACCAATGTTGCCAGTACCCTTGGCAAGTGCTGGCAAGGTGGAAATCCTTCCGATCTCTCCCTCTCCTAAGCTAAAATGATCTACAAAGACCTACGGCATGTCGCTGGCCCTTCCTTTGCTTTTTGTAAATTTGCGAATAGCAGTGGCAAAGTCTGCGATGGGTGGTTTTCTTAGCATGTGTGAGTGTAGATAGATAAATCGGGGAAACTTTGTATTAAATGGCCTGGGGATGAGTGCAAAAACCGGAATAACTGGTGGCGCATTTATGGAGGTCCAAGCCCAATACCTGTTGTATGGATAAGAGGGAGCCGTTTATACCTATTTGCGGCACAAGCACACTGACCTAACATGTGAAGATGATAGGCCATTAGCAAAATGCAATCCAAGTTCATCACTTGGGCATTGCGCTTCCCTGAAGTGCAATGGTTTATGCCAGCGTTTACTTAAATGGAGAGTTTGTTGTGCTGAAAGATGCCAGTTTTGACCATGAAGAAAATCAGGGAAATAGTTTGTTTATATCATTTTTTTTAGGCACTTTTGACATTATAGGGCTGGATGTGTCTGGCATAAGTAATCGACCTGTATTTCATGATGGGTTATTGACTGCATTTTAATTAGGGAATGAAAAGGCAAGAGTGGCACAGTAATGAAAATGGTCATTTGCCTGAGGCGCTTACTACTAGGTTTGATATACCACTCGTATAGGGGGGATTCCTGTGCTTGGGTCAGCTTAGGGTAATTTGTTTCTCTACAGTCAGTGTAAAATGGAGAAAGAACCGAGAAGGCGTCCAATTTATCAAACTGCGTGTGACTTGTTTGTTGATTTGCACTTAAAACTGACCCGGGATTTGCACTTAATATTGACCCATCTCGATTGCCAGATTATGGCGTAGTTTTTTATAGTTTTCTGTTCTTTCTGCCCTCCCGATTGATCGTTGATTGTTTTAATCGATAGCTGTCATTACCCGTCTCCAGGATATGGCAGTGATGGGTTAAGCGATCTAGCAATGCCGTCGTCATTTTTTCGTCGACAAACACCGAGGACCACAGCCTCAACCGTCATCTTTACGAGCTTCTGGGTGAGGGTGTTGAGGTCAGCCTCGGACTTGATGCCCTTGGCCAGTTCGGTGGCATGCGCTTGCAGCTGCTGTTCGAAATCCTGATTATTCATGGTTTTGCTCATGGTATTCTCCGGTTCAGAGTACGGAGGCATGAGCAGTTACACAATTTAATTTACACTCTCCCACAATCGTTGACCGCACCAATGATCACTTTGACATCCTTTCAGCCATAGCTTTCTTGCATTCCCAGTATTTCCTGTCTTCAGGAGTATCAACTATTTTGCCGTGATGTAGAAAAAATAGTGCGGTGTGGTTGTGACCAGTTGCGATAAAGAATTTTGTTAGTCTGGCTTCCTCTTGATCCCTTGATTCATTAAAGGGCGCTTTTTATGTACTTGTGGCGCCTGGGTGGACATTTGTAGTTGTTAAATCCAAAGAGGCACTTTTAACCTGTATAACGATTATATCATTGTCTAGATATGCAAAAAACCTGACCAAATATGCTTTATTTAGAGCTAAGCATTTTTTGCCTATAGATATTGTATTGTCATCTAGGTCATTTTGATGGAAATCACCAGTTACAGGCATGGTCACCTATATTAGTGGATCCTCGATAGTTTTTGATTTTTGTGGTTTGATTTATGTGCCAAAACTATTATGAACAGGTCATGGATAAAATATTCAAAATTCAGTTTTCAGTACTTTGATTGGTGATTGAATTATTGGAATAATCAGGAAGCTATTCGATTTTGTTGAGATGGATGGCGTGTATTGGTATGAAAGCGGATGGTTCTTTAGTAAGGGGGGTATATATCGAAAATATAAATGATTGTATTTAGCATCTTTGGCCCTGGCTATTCATTATTTTAATAATGCCAGTGAAAAATAAGTTTATTGAGTGAAAATTTTTCATTATTTTTTAGTGGCAAGGTCAGATTTCAATTCTAATTAATACAAAAGGAAGTGTTATGAAAAACAAATCTACTCACGTGAAATTTAAGCACTCTTTAGCCGCAGCGGCTGTAAGTGCCTGCTTAATAGCATCGACGGTATCTTTTGCGGCTAGCAATACCTCCGGTTCTATTTTTGGTAGAGCGGAAGCGGGGACTGAAATCACATACTTGAATAAAGGCACAGGGGTGAGCCGTACCATTACAGTACCGGCGGGAGGTAGATTCAACATCAGCAGTGTACCTGCTGGTACCTATGTTGTTATGGATTCTGCGGGCAATGAACAGGAAGTTCAAGTTACTATTGGCAGGGGCAGCAATGTTTCTTTTGACACTATTGAAGTTGTGGAAGTTATCGGGAGTCGTATCAAGGCAATCGACACCTCTTCAGTAGAATCTACCGAAGTGTTTACAGCGGATACCGTTCAGCGTCTACCACTGCCGAGAGACTCGGTGGCTGTTGCACTGTTAACACCAGGGGCAATACAGGGTGGTGCCAATTTTGACCGTAACCTACCGTCTTTTGGCGGCGCATCTATTGGTGAGAATGGTTATTATATCGATGGGATGGATGTAACCAACTTACGTACACTGCTTTCGTTTGCGAACCTTCCACAAGACGCTATTGAGCAGACACAGATTAAATCCGGGGGTTATGGTGTTGAATATGGGCGAGCGCTTGGCGGCATTATCAATGTCGTGACTAAGTCTGGTTCAAATGACTGGGCGTTTGGTGGTTCGCTTTATTCTGTCCATGACGCGCTAAGATCAAGTGAGAAAAACACCATCAATAGAAAACTGGATGGCAGCTCTGAAATCCTGACCTATAACTCTGCCGATACTGAGTCTCGCCTGGAATATAATATATATGCCAGTGGCCCACTGATTGAAAACAAGCTGTTTTTTTTCGTGAACCTGGAGGGCCAGGATGACGACATCGATAATTACTCAAGAAATGACAGTTACAATATCAAAACGGATACACCTAATTACCTGGCCAAATTGGATTGGTATATTACCGACGAACATCTGCTGCGTTTTACCCATATTAACAACCAGACGGAGTATGATCGCACAGAGTATCACAACCTCAATGGAGAAGAGTGGGCTGGAAAGCATGGAGAGCAGACAAATTCATACACTTACCAGGAAGGTGGTGATATGAGTATCCTGAGTTATACCGGCCATCTCTCCGACAACCTTACGCTTAACTTAATGGCGGGGAAACTTAAGCACCAGTACCTCAAGGTGCCCAGCCTGGAAGGTGGTGACTGCGCTTACGCCTGGGATACCACTAACGGCGTTGGCTGGCCTGGTCGTAAAGCGATTGGATGCTGGAATGCGCCAACTCAAGATGAAGTCACGGATGATATCGATGATATTGACAAGAGAGACAGCTATAGAGCGGATATTGACTGGGTGTTAGGGGATCACAGGCTGCGGTTTGGTTATAATGCTGAGAGTTATGATTCAACTTCTCCTGGCAGTAGTTATTCCGGTGGTATCTACTACCGCTACCAAACTGCCCATGAAAATAACGATTGCACGATCAATGGTGTTTTGTTGGATTGCGGTACTGAAACGGTTCGAATTCGAACAAACGAAATTGTGTCGGCTACCTTTTCTGTAGAAAATACCGCTTGGTATATTGAAGATTCCTGGCAGTTAAGTGACAACATACTGGTTTATGGGGGGTTGCGCGGCGAAACTTTTACAAACAACGATGGCCAGGGGCGTACTTTTCTGGAATCTGACCATCTTATTGCTCCGAGATTTGGCTTTTCTTGGGATATTGATGGAGACTCAAGCAAGAAATTTTATGGCACTTTAGGGCGCTATTATATCCCTGTGGCATCCAATACAAATATTCGGGCGACGCGGGAGGAGCACTTTAGGGAAAATCACTATATTGTCACAGGAGGTTGGAATGCTGATGGCAGCCCGGTATCTCTTGGCCAGGAGTTTGGCAGGAGTGTTGTAGATGACCAAATAGCCAATCCGGCTGTGATTGCAGATGCTAATCTTGAACCCATGTATCAGGATGAACTTATCCTGGGCTATGAACAGCGGGTTACAGATGACTGGACCTTGGGTGCGAAATTTATGGGTCGCACTGTAGGCAGCGGCATGGACGATTTCTGTGGAAAAGATGGCTTTGTACGCTGGGCAGATGACAATGGCTATGATAATTTCGATCCCCATTCATTAGCCGGTTGTATTATTATTAATCCAGGCGAAGATATCACCATCGCAATGGATTTAAATAATGATGGAACACTCACCAACGTTACAACACCGGCTTCTTATCATGGTCTTCCGGAATATAAGCGCCATTATCTGGGCCTTCAATTAACCGCTGAAAAAGCACTGTCTGATAACTGGCTACTTAACCTGTCTTATGTACTGTCTCGCACCTTTGGCAATGTCGAAGGCTATGTGAACTCCTCTTTGGCCCAGGAAGATCCAGGGGCAACACAGGATTTCGACCATGCGAATTTCATGCACGGCGCCTATGGAAATTTGCCTACAGACAGAACGCATCAATTTAAGGCCTTTGGTATTTACGATTTCACCGAGGAGCTATCAGTATCGATGAATCTAAGCCTGATTTCAGGTATTCCTCTGAGCTGCCAAGGATTTGTAAGCACAGAAGGGATGCTGGAGGGTGATGGCACAACAGCCTATGACCTGGGTAACTTTAACCGTTATTCAGCCTCCAGCTTTTATTGTAATGACGGCAGTGGTAACCAAGTCTTAACCAAGCGTGGTGACGAAGGCAGGTCAAACTGGTTGTACACTGCCGATCTGGGTATTGCCTACGCCCCGGCATGGTATGAGGGATTGGTTTTAAAAGCCACCGTGTACAACCTGTTTGATTGGCAGCGTCCAGATGCTTATGACCAGGAAAAGGATTTGGATCGTGGGAACCCAGCAGTTAACCACAATTTCCTGAAGGCAACCAGTTTCCAGCCACCCCGCTATGTGCAGTTGACAGCGCGGTATAGTTTCTAAACAACCATTGGATAAAGAGAGATACGGTCTTCTGTCATTCATTTATGACAGGAGGCCGGCATCTTTAACGATATTCTGAAAGCCACAGGTGTTGTTGAGAGGACCGCGGGAGTTCAAAACTCCGATGCCGAGCAAAAGCCGGGTGCAGGATGCGGCGTTCTCAGCAGTCAGTCTCTGCCCGATCTTGCAGTAATCTTGTCTACTTTGCCATCCTTGCAGCTGGGGAAACCTGCAGTCCAATCTGTATCGCGCTATTGCTAATGTGCTGTGTAGCCTGCACTTTTTTGCAGTAACTTTCGGGCACATCAGTTTACCTAATTACCATCGAGCTTAAGCCTGCGCTGCAAGGGTGTACGATTTCACCCCGAAAAATAAGAGTTTTAACGAAGCAGGAGGCTCCACCTCCTTCCGTAGCTCTAGATTTCGCAGATTAGAGAGAATAGCCGACACTTGCCATCTCCTTATATTTAGGGTTATGCAGGGTATGCAGCCACTAACTCATAAAGGTTGCTTAGCTTGGATGGTAATTAGGTCAGTTTATGCGATTGCTTCTGTTGCGCCAGCGAACTTTTATAGTGTGTGAACCCGTATAGTTTGAAAAGTTGTGATTGGTTAACACTTTTCAGCCCAGCCGTATTCATCATGTATTGACCTCAGTATGTTTATTAACCTTTCCACTCCAAATACATGGTGTGAGTGAGAGACGCATGATTATCCGGATTACGATTTCAGAAGTAAGCAGAATTGTAGGGAAATGACCATGGCCGAAACGGAAACTATACTAAAACAGGTTTTTCAGTGAGGTCCGCGGGATGCTGCTGGCGACAATCCGTTTTTATTGTGCCAACTTTGTGCGCTTTTTTTTGCCGCAGCAACGGGAAATTCCAGTCTGCAAGGGCACTGAGAGCCATAACCGTCGCTACACGGTCCAATACCGGCAAAAGCGGGGGCGAGTGAGGAGTCTGTGGATTGCAGTCTCACTGGTGATGCTGTGCTTTCCGCTACTGCCTTTACTGCTGGGTCTCGGGTTCTTTAGCGCATTTCTCTCGTTTGCTATTCTTGACGAAACGGTGTGACCCCCCCTCTGTGCGAGGAGGCAGGGCAGGTTGAGTGACAGTTATTTGAGCGTAAGCTGGTAGCGGACTGTCTGTTCCTTCAGGGGGCTGGGATTTCCCTCTACCCAATCGCGGTGTCCATTGGCGAAAAAAGGGGACAGAGGGTGGGCACTCTGTCCGGTGGCCATATGAAAGATGCCGTCGTGCTCACGCCCGGGTGAGACAACCATGCGCTCTGAGGCGCCGTGATTCGGGGATTGGACACGGGGCATATGGGTATCACCGGGCAGGGGGTCCGCAGGCATGGAGCTAAACCAGCCCAGGGCGGGGATGGCACGGACAAGGGGGTGAACGATAGCGGCTGTATTTTGTGTGCCCCAGGTCTGCTGCTGCAGAGGCTGGCCGTCTATTTCCATTTTCTCCAGCACCCGGTCCAGTGCTGCCAATTTGAGTATCGTCCAGGATTCGAAATCCGGATTGAGCAGGTGCTGCGGCTCCCGTTGTGCCAATGTCCAGACGGGATACTCAAATTGCCGTTTCAGTGGGCCAAAAGTGAAGTGTGGCTGGAACTGGCGCATATAGGTGAGAATCGGCGCAGTGCTCAGCGCCATAAACTGCAGGCGAAAGTTGCGTACAATACGGTATCCAACTGAGTCAGTGCTGGCGCGACCGCCCCAGTTTTGCACCTGACAGTAGACCTCGCTATAGCCCCTGCGGTCTTTCAGAAGCCCGAGCAAGAGCTGCTGCCAGCGCTCCAGAAATACCGCGCGGTTGTCCAGTTGGATCGCCAGCAGTGCCCGCTCGTCAAATTGGGATTGATTGAGGAGCTTGTCGCGAATCTGCTGCTGGCGGGCCCCCAGAGCGTACCCCTGGTCGCCCATTATTTTCAGCCAGTCTCCGCTCACCATGCGGGCATTGGCGCTCCATATGCGATGGGAGGCGGGATTGTAGAGCTGCGGCCGCTCTTTCGCGGAGAGATAGCCGTCCCAATAGGCATCGCCGTTGGCCCAGCTCTGTGTGCGACTCCCATCAAAACCCACTCGCCGGGGCATGGCCCCGGCCACGGTCCAGCCGATATTGCCATCCCTGTCGCCGACCACAAAATTCTGATGGGGGATGCCCAGCTCCGGACCCAGCGCCAGTGCCTGCAAGGCGGTGGCGGCGGATTCAATACGCAGCAGGTTCATATTAGCGCCGGCAATATCGTGTGCCACCCAGCGATAGGCGAGCGGAATCCCCCGGTGGTTTTTACCAATGACTGGGCCCCAGAGTGTTTTGCGAACCTCCACAATTTCGTCCCCGGCGTTTTTCACCAAAATGGTTTCCTGTTCTACTGTGAAGTGGCGCCAACCCTCCGGTGTTTTGTATTTCGTACCCGCTTCATTCAGCTCCAGGGCAACCAGATCGCTCCAGTCCCCGCCGGTGTTGGTGAAGCCCCAGGCCACGGCGCCGTTGCTGCCGACCACCATGGTCGGGCCGCCGGGCAGGGTGGCGCCGCGGATATGCCTATTGGTGCCGGGAATATTCCAGCCGGCACGGTACCAGATGTTGGGTACACTAAGGCCCAGGTGCATGTCATTGGCGAGGATGGCGCCGCCGTGTCCGGTGAGGGCTCCGCCTACTACCCAGTTGTTACTGCCATTCACCCTGTCGTCACTCCCCATCGTCTGGTAGGCAAGGGTGTCCGTATCGGTTAATAGTGTGGAAATGGGTGTCTCTGGAATGGTGACAGTGGCTTTCGCGCCGCCCATCAGGGGTGCATCCCAACTGCCACCGGCGGGAAAGAAGAAAGCGTAGAGGTCCCCAGGTAGCAGTTCAGCCAGGGCGGTATCGCGCCTTTCAAACCGGCCTTCCGTGCTTTGCAGGGTCATATACATACTGAAGACCGTCAGCAGGCTGTCCGCAGCAGACCAGGGCCTGGGTTTCTGGTTGAGCAGGACATACTCCCAGGGTTTCGCTCCCAGCTGTTGCAGCCCGAAATTGACCCCCTGCACATAGCTGTCGAGCAGTTTCCGCTGTGGAGCGGGCATGACGGCAATATTTCGCTCCGCGCGCTTGCGGAACTGGTGTGGGCGCACAGTTTTATCCGCCTTTAATGCGGGCACACCGAATAGCTCGGAGAGCTCACCGGCAGCGTTGCGGCGCAGCAGATCCATCTGGAAAAAGCGCTCCTGGGCATGCAGAAAGCCCAGTGCGAAAGCCGAACTGGCGCGGTCTTTGGAGGAGATCATGGCAATACCCTGGGCATCGCGCTGGATAACCGCCGGTGTGGAAAGAATTCCCGTATCGATTGTGCCTGCCAGTAGAGGTAGGCTCTGGCGCCACCAGAGCCAGCCTGAGACAGCGACCAGCACAAGAATGGTGGCGGTGGTGAGCAGTGATCGCGATATTCGGCTGTTTATTAGATAGAACGGGCGTGCCATAGTATTTCGTATTTCCTGCTGGAGGTTATTGTAATGGGTGTTGCTTGCCTGGTGACTATCCAGCTGGCTGGTAAATAGGTTACCGGAGGCCACATCCTAGTAACTTTTTGTGACAAGGGTTGATACTGAATTTTTAGATTAACCTGACTTAGTGGAAAAAACGCCATAAAACTGACTAGTCACAAGATAAAAGTCATATCGGGGTTTTAAATTCCAAGCCGCGCACGTAAAATGGCGTGGAATAACAAAAATAATATCTCAAGAACATCACGCCGTATAACAAAAAACGCGAGGTCGCGATGATGCACGATGCTGATAGAGCTCGAAACAACCGTCAATTCAATCTGTCTATCCTCTCCGGAGCCATTGCCTTTCTTACTGCCATCAGTGGTCATGTACAAGGGGCGGAAATCGAAGAGGTGGTAGTAACTGCGCAGAAGAGGGCGGAGAACCTCCAGGATGTGCCAATCGCGATTACCGCCTTTACTGGTGACAATATCAAAGAAAGTGGTGTCAAGAATCTGACCGATCTGGGCAAATATACGCCGGGTGTCGAAATGCACAACGACGTAGCGCTCCAGCCCATTTACAGTATTCGCGGAATACAGACAAACGACTGGACTGCGGGCTCAGACCCTGCGGTTGCCGTGTATGTGGACGGGGTTTATACGGGCCGCGGTGCTGGAGCAGAGATACCATTGACCGATATCGAACGGGTCGAGGTTTTAAAAGGTCCCCAGGGTACACTGTTCGGGCGAAACGCCACGGGTGGTGCGATTCATATTATTACGATCAAGCCGCAGGCGGAAAATTCAACAGAGCTGAATTATACTCTGGGGAACTTCGGACGACAGTCGTCCGATCTGGTGTTGAACCGCCAGTTGACTGACGGCCTCTACGGACGCTTCTCTGCCTCTACTAATCGCAGAGATGCCTTTGCAGACAACCTGGCTGGCGGCTTTTCCGTAGGGGATCAGGATACCCAGACATACCGGGCTTCAGTATTGTGGGAGCCGACAACGGATACAGAGTTGTTGTGGCGTGCCGACTACGGGATAATGGACCAGGGCAGTGCCCTGGCTACGACGATAGTGCCCAGCCTCAAAGGCGAAACCGATCTATTCGGTGACTATGCCCTGGATACTCCCACTATTGAGGACCGCGACGCATTCGGTACCTCGCTGACCATTACCAGTGACTTCGATGCCTTTACCCTGACTTCAATCACGGCTTACCGGAAGTTTGATGCTTATCTGCAGGAGGACGAGGACGGTACCGCCAATCCGGACTATTTTTTTGGTTCAATCAACCTCGACAAGCAAGAGCAGTTTTCCCAGGAGTTCAGGCTCAATGGTGCTAGCGGGGATATCAAATGGACTCTCGGCGCCTCTTATTTACAGGAAAAGCTGGAACATACAACCCACGCGAATTTTACCTCCGGCTCACTGGAGTCCTTTGCGGTCTACGAACTGGCAAAGCTGGAAAATCCAGACCTGACCCAGACCGAACAGGAAGACTTGGCGGTCTTGATGCGCCAGAATTTTAAAGAGTTGGGGTTCGAGGGGATTGCCAGTGCCTCCTTTGTGTATGACCTGATGTTGCAAAGTGGCCAGGTGGATCAACTCCTGAGTATCCTCAATCCGGCGGGTGGCGTAACAGGCAATATGCTGTACGCCCCGGCTGTCGCTGCGCAGATGCTGGCGAGCTTCAAGCCCTGGATCGAATCCGATATCCCCTGGAATGAGAGCGTGCATAACACTGGCGACTACCGCTCCAGTGCGATCTATGGGGATATGACCTGGAGTATTACTGACCGGATGGATCTGACGATCGGCGCTCGTTACACCTATGACAGCAAAGATTTTACTATTGAAACCGAGTATAAAAATCATATCCCTCTAAAGCTGTCGGGCGGGGACGTTCCGCTTGTGGATGCAGAGGGCAATATTATTGGCGCAATAACCCTGCCACAAATTGACTTGGGTTCACAATTGTTTGGTATCGCTTTCTACAATAATAGCCAGCCAGCCTTGGATTCCAAACTGAGTGACAGCTGGAGCGATATCTCCGGGCGCATAGTCCTCGATTACCGATGGACCGAGGAGGTGATGACCTATGTTTCCCTTGCTGATGGCTTTAAGGCCGGTGGCTTCAACAGCCTCAACTTTGGCCCCGGTGTAACACCTGCTTTTGACCAGGAGGATGTGGTCAATCTGGAAGCGGGCCTGAAGAGCAACCTGTTTGACAACCGGGTGCGCCTCAATGCCTCTGTGTACACCTATGAGTACAACAACCTGCAGACACTGGATCTGGTGGGTGTCCCGATCCCTAGCTATAATCTGAGAAATGCCGACGCTGAGGGCACAGGGGCTGAAATTGAGGTGCAGTGGGTTGCCACGGACAATTTCTTTATTGCCGGCAACTACTCCTATCTGGATACGGAATTTACGGATTACCAGATTATTGAGGTGATCGGTGAGACGGAAGCGGACTCTCTGGTGGGTGAGCCGAGAGTTTCCACCCCCGAGAATAAACTCAATCTTATGGCCGAATACTCCGTGGATCTGGCTTCCGGGGGCCAACTTCTTCTGCGCGGTGACTACAATCGGACCGATGAACGTATTGGCTCGGTTACCGATAGAGCCCGTATTGTGGAGGATTACCAGTTATTCAACTTGCGCGCGGCCTGGAACAGTGCATCGGAAAACTATTCAGTGGCACTCTGGGTTCAAAACCTGACTGACGAGGAGATTGCCGGAGGGTTTGGGGGATCGGGTGCGGCTATCGGGGCCAGTCCCGGCTGGCGTTTGGTGCCGAGAATGTATGGCGCCGATTTTACTGTGCGATTTTAGTTGGTTATGGCCCGGCAACCCCTAGTTACCGGGTCGCATCTGTTTCCAGAATAATGACTTTGCAGGCCGATTGTACTGGCCTTTTTTTATGCAATTCTGTTTTTTTTAATAAACTGGCGCAAATTCGGTCTTGTAAGTCTGCAATTACATGGGAATAGACCTAAAACTGCGTATGATGATTCCAATACAAATGAATTGTGTCGCGGTTGATGACCGATATGGCAATATTTGCAGATGAAGTCTCTGTGGGAGAAGAGCAGCAACAGTTGCTCGCTGTTTACCGGAAGGTGCGGGGGGAGACAGAACAGCTGGCTGAGCCGTTGTCTGCCGAGGATATGCAGATACAGTCCATGCCCGACGCCAGCCCCACCAAGTGGCATCTGGCCCACACCAGCTGGTTTTTCGAAACGTTTATTCTGAATGCGTATTTGCCCGACTATCAATTATTTGATCCGCATTTTAATCACCTTTTTAATTCCTACTACAACAGTCTTGGGACACCATTTTTAAGGTCTCGGCGGGGACTGGTGTCCCGGCCGGATATCGGTCGGGTGTACGCCTACCGAAAGGCCGTGGACGAAGGCATTGAGAGGCTGTTGAGTGAATTTCCCGGTGCATCCAGTCTGAATGCCCTGATTGTCTTGGGCTTGAATCACGAGCAGCAGCATCAGGAACTCTTGCTGACCGACATAAAACATGCTTTGTCGATCAACCCGATGGCGCCTGCCTATTGCGATGTGATGCCAGAGGAGGAAACGGCGGTCGTTGAACCGCTGCGCTGGCTGCAGATTCCGGGGGGATGTTACGGCATTGGCAGTGAGGGTGAGGATTTCTATTTCGATAATGAGGGACCTGCGCACCAACAGCTGTTGCAGGGGTTTTGCATCGGCTCCCGATTGGTTACCAACGGAGAATACCTGGCATTTATCGAAGATGGTGGTTATCAACAGCACAGGTTGTGGTTGTCGGATGGCTGGGCACTGGTACAGCAGAGGGAGCAGCATCAGCCCATGTACTGGCGCGAGACGGCAAAAGGGTGGCAACAATTTGGCCTACATGGATTGCAGCCGTTGAATGCGGCCGAACCTGTACATCACTTGTCTTTTTATGAAGCGGACGCTTTCGCCACCTGGTCGGGAAAGCGCCTCCCCACCGAGTTCGAATGGGAGGCGGCCGCTTGTTATCTGCGCCAGCTGGATCAACTGGCCACTGCCAATCTGCTGGAAAGACAGGCTTTTAAGCCCCTGGCTGCCGAGCGGGGGCGTACCCAGTTTCTCGGTGATTTATGGGAATGGACTTCCAGCGCCTATTTACCATACCAGGGTTTCAAGGCGCGTGAAGATGCCGTAGGCGAGTACAACGGCAAGTTCATGTGCAATCAGAAAGTGCTGCGCGGTGGTTCGTTTGCAACGCCGTCAGGCCATATCCGAATCGGTTATCGAAATTTCTTTTATCCGCATCAGGCGTGGCAATTTACTGGTGTTCGTTTGGCAGGAGATTAAATGTGAGAGCAGCCTTATCGTTTGCTCCCGGCAAGCAGCAACAGGAAAGCGAGTTTCTCAGGGATGTGTTGGAGGGGTTGGGAGGTAAAACAAAGACACTGCCATGTAAGTATTTATATGACGAAGTGGGGTCCCGTCTTTTTGAGGAGATCTGTGCGGTCGAGGATTATTACCTGACCCGCACGGAAACCGATCTGTTCACGGATAATCTCGGGGACATTGCTCGGGAGATCGGCTCGGGGGCCCTTCTAATAGAGCCAGGGGCAGGCAACTGTGAAAAGATTGAGATGCTGATCGCTGAGCTCGATGCTCCCAGAGGATATTACCCGATGGATATATCCCCTGAAATTTTGCAAGCGGCGGAGGCTAGAATCAAGTGCCATTTACCCGGTATCCAGGTGTGGAGTGAGGTGGGTGATTTTACCCAACCAGCAGTTTGGGATAAGTTAAGTACTATTCCCTCCCGCAAAAGGGTTGTATTTTTCCCCGGGTCAACCATCGGGAATTTTGAGCCACAAAAATCGGTACAGCTACTCGAACTGTTCGCCGCAAACCTGGGTGCCGGTGATGGTCTGCTGATCTGCACGGATCTGGTGAAGGATTCGGTGGTGTTAGAGCGAGCTTATCACGACAGCGCGCATGTCACCGAGAGATTCAACAAGAATCTCCTTTGCCGAATCAATCGCGAGCTGGACGCAAACTTTGACCTCTCCCTGTTTGCCCACCGCGCCTTCTACCATCCGCTGCGCCAACGGGTGGAGATGCATTTGGTCAGTCTGCGGCGCCACGATGTCTCTATTGCCGGAATCAGGGTGGAATTTGCAGAAGGCGAGGCCATTCACACGGAAAGCTGCCATAAGTACACCATTAACGGGTTTAATGCACTGTTGTCCAAGGGAGGGTTTAAACCCATACGACACTGGAAGGATGCTTCTGAATCTTATGCTATCCACTACGCTCAGGCTATCTAGCACTATAAACTGCATCGCCCTGTTTTTTGCAATGATCGGTTTTTTCACAGTGGCTGTCGCCAACGAAGCCCGTGACAGTGCCAGCGGCCTCACCGTGTATAAACGCCCGTTGTGTTTCTGCTGTAAAAGGTGGGTCAGCCATCTCGAAGACAGCGGCCTTCAGGTGTCTTCTGTTGTGAAGTTGGATATGAAAAAGCTCAAGCGGCAGTGGGGTATCCCAAAGGGGATGGAGGCGTGTCATACGGCAGTATGGCAAGAGCGCTATATTTTTGAAGGGCACGTACCGGCAGTATACATTCACAAGTTTCTCGCCTCCCCCCCGGAAGGCAGCACCGGACTCTTGGTGCCGGGAATGCCAGTTGGCAGCCCAGGAATGGAAGCACAGGGAGCGTTCGCGCCTTATAATATCTATCTTTTGCTCAATAATGGCGATTACCGGCTTTATGCTCGCGTCGAAAATCCCGATGCTGTCTAAGCCGGACTATATTTGAGCCGTTTGATCTATCGAGATTGTTGCAGATGGCGCAAAGCCGATAAAAGCGGCTGTATCATTCAGCGTAGGATCAGGCTGCTGAATTCCAACGTGTGTCTGGCCATAGCCTGTAATTGGTTTGGTCTCTGCCAGGGTTGGTGTCGATCTGAGCAAACTGATACTGCCTCTTGATCTTATTCATATATTGGTTATGGCTCGGGTAACTGATCTGTGGCATGGGGTGTGCCTGAAACCAAAGAGCGCTGGCTCCAGATCCGATTGAATTTTACAAATCGGCAGCCCAGGGTCTTAATTCGCTCAATCAAGCTGGGACAGAAAAGATACCAAATGGAAACATAATTGCCAGGGTTACCGTTCTTTTGAAAGCGGTTCTGGGCTTGATGGAACAGCTAAAGATAGCAGTGGAAAACCCGCAGTTTGTGAAACGCATCATCAGGCTTCATATGACAAAGCACGGCTCGGTGGGCCGTGATAAAACAGGGGCGCGAAGAGCATCCTGTCCCTGGCAGTCATCAACCCGTTTGCGATACAGTCCTTACCTGCCGCAGAGAGTGCTGGCAGGTGGTTGAAAAAGGTCTTAAGCGGTCTTTCTCAACCCGGGATTGCGGCCCATGCCCACAATCCCTCCGCAACAAATCAGGCCCTTACAGGCTCGATTTGCGGCCCGAACCTCCCTGTTCGGGTCAGCAGTCTGCTGAAAATAGACATCCTCAACAGGCTACAAGAAACCGCAGGCGCACTGGAGCAGTTAAATAACGAAGATAAACAAGTGGGAGAATGCCAAATGCGAACTGAAAGAAAAGTGGTATTTTCGATGTTTTTTTTGAGAATCACCGTGTTGCTGGTGATGTTAATATGGACCATCGATAAGTTTGTCAATCCCGGCCATGCCGCCAGAATTTTTGAAAAATTTTATGCCATAGCCGGGGTGGGTAACACAGTGGTCTATATCCTGGCTCTGATAGAACTGATCATTTTGGTGCTTTTTTTCTTTGGTATCAAAAAGAAATACACTTATGGACTGGTATTTGTTTTTCACGGTGCCTCTACCCTGGCTTCATTCCCCCAGTATCTATCCCCTTTTGAGGGTACCAACCTGTTATTTTTTGCCGCCTGGCCCATGCTCGCGGCTTGCTCGATGCTGTTCTTTTGCCGCGAGGATGACACCCTGCTTCAGGTCGATACCAAATTTTCCTGATACCGGCTGGACCTAAACACATGCCGATCGGCTGGAGAGGGGGCAGGTTAGCGGTTTTGGCCGATGTGTTCGCGGCTTAATACTCACTGGGGCACCCTCCCGAGAGCATCCGGGCTGCAGAATACGCTCCCTGTGGGAGGGAAAGGGCAAATCCGGCCCTGGTGAATCAGACTGTTTGCTCCTGCCCATCTGGTTCGTGGTGAAAACCGTCTGGTAGGGCAGTCATCGACATTGTTTAAAGCCGGGGCAGCTGTGGTTCTCCTCACGCCGGATGACAGGTTTTGCCTCGTCAGTTGGCCCCCTATGGGTTACAGGGCAGAAGCTCCCACTTTCAGTACCGGGATGCTATCTCCCACACACGGAATGCCCCCATTGGGAGACTTTGTGGCCACTATCCGAGTGGTGTTTAGATACAGTTCCGTGACCGGGTTGTGCCGGTATCCAATGGTGAACGGGTTTTTGTTGCCTCTGCGGTACCGGGTGTAGTAACTTCCACCCCTCGAATCTTCCTGCCCCTTCCCCGGCCTATGACCAATCCGGAGAGGTGCCGGGCCGAAGTTTCTGTAAGGAAGGCCGCGAGCGCGCTCGCCCCGGAATCCGTGCCGCACTGCGTGATTGTTGTCGGTGTTCCTGCTCCGAAGCGGGTATTCCCTTGCACTGCCAGGCCCTGCCCGGTATGGGCAGGTTGTTTGCCAATTGGGTTTGAATAGGTTTACAGCTTTCTGGTAAGCTATGCTAACTCTTTGATTAATAGTGGTTTTTCCTGATTTTGCCCACTTTGGATGGCAGATCGGGTTTTCATGCGGTCTTTGGTGTGGATCGCCACTGAGAGATAAGGACAAACAATGCCCGTTGTTACCCTCCCCGACGGCTCCCGTCGAGTATTCTCCTCTCCGGTTTCTGTATATGACGTAGCCGAAGATATTGGTCCGGGCCTGGCCAAGGCCGCGCTTGCAGGTGTGGTTGATGGCAAAGAGGTTGATATCAGCTATATCATCGATCGCGATGTCACACTGGCCATTATCACTGATCGTCAGCCTGAGGGTTTGGCGGTGATTCGCCACTCCACCGCGCACCTGTTGGCCCAGGCGGTCAAGCAACTGTACCCCACGGCTCAGGTGACGATCGGTCCTGTGATCGAGGATGGCTTCTATTACGATTTTGCTTACGATCGGCAGTTTACTCCGGAGGATCTGGAAAAGATCGAGCAACGTATGGAGGTGCTGGCCAGAGAGGATATTCCTGTCAGTCGCCGCTTGATGCCACGCAATAAGGCGGTTGAGTACTTCCGTGACATGGGGGAGGTATACAAGGCGGAAATCATTGCCAGTATTCCCAGCAATGAGGATATCTCCCTCTACCGTCAAGGGGACTTTGAGGATTTGTGTCGCGGCCCCCATGTGCCGTCCACGGGGCGGCTGAAAGCCTTCAAGCTGACCAAAGTGGCCGGCGCATACTGGCGCGGTGACGCCAGCAATGAGATGCTGACCCGGATATATGGCACCGCCTGGGCCAGCAAGCGGGAATTGAAGGCTTACCTGCATCGCATTGAAGAAGCGGAGAAACGGGATCACCGCAAGCTGGCCAAGAAATTTGACCTTTTCCACATTCAGGAAGAGGCGCCCGGCATGGTGTTCTGGCATCCCAATGGCTGGTCTATTTACAGCACGGTGGAGCAGTATATGCGCCGCCGTCAGCGAGAATACGGCTATAAGGAGATCAAGACCCCCCAACTGGTGGATTTCAGCTTGTGGCGCAAGTCCGGCCACGCGGATAAATTCGGCGATGATATGTTTACCCTCACCAGTGAAGAGCGCCAGTTTGCCATCAAACCCATGAACTGTCCCTGCCATGTGCAGGTCTTCAACCAGGGCTTGCGCAGTTACCGGGATCTCCCCTTGCGCCTGGCGGAGTTCGGTTCCTGCCACCGCAGTGAACCGTCCGGCTCTCTGCACGGTCTGATGCGCGTGCGTGGATTTGTGCAGGACGATGGCCATATCTTCTGTACAGAAAACCAGATCCAGTCTGAAGTGTCGGACTTTATGCACCTTCTGCACTTCGTGTACAGGGACTTTGGGTTCGAGGAGCTGATCTATCGTCTGTCCACCCGCCCGGAAAAGCGCGTGGGTTCCGATGAGAGCTGGGACAAGGCGGAGAAGGCGCTGGCGGATGCTCTGGATGCCGCCGAGCTGCCCTGGGAGGAGTTGCCGGGGGAGGGGGCTTTCTATGGCCCCAAGATTGAATTCTCCCTGAAGGACTGCCTGGGGCGCGTTTGGCAATGTGGCACAATCCAGGTGGACTTCTCAATGCCGGGCCGACTGGATGCCCAGTATGTGGCTGAAGATGGCTCGCGCCAGGTCCCGGTGATGTTACACCGGGCAGCCCTGGGCTCTTTCGAGCGCTTTATTGGTATCCTGATCGAACATTACGAAGGGGCTTTCCCTGCCTGGCTGGCACCCCAGCAGGTAGTGATCATGAATATTACCGATCGCCAGGCCGATTACTGCCGCAAACTCAAAGCTCGCCTGGAGACACAGCATTATCGCGCCGAGGCTGACTTGAGAAACGAGAAGATCGGCTTTAAAATCCGCGAGCACACGCTCCAGCGTGTCCCTTATCTATTGGTAATTGGAGATAAGGAAGTTGAGAGCCAGGCTGTCACCGTGCGCACCCGCAGCGGAGAAGACCTGGGCAGTATGACTTATGAGTCGTTTTTACAGATCCTTGCGCGGGATGTGAACCGCCGTGGCCGTATACCTGAAGAAAAGACTTGATATCTGAGCAAATTGGAGACCATAACTATTAAACGAGACAGTAAGGGACGGTCCAAAAAGGCCCGTATAAACGATCAGATTGAGGCATCGGAAATCCGCCTGATAGGCGCAGATGGTGAACAGGTGGGCATTGTCTCACTGAATGAGGCGCTGGAGGTTGCGCAACAGGCCAGCCTGGATCTCGTTGAAATTGCCTCGGACTCCACGCCGATTGTCTGCAAGATCATGGACTACGGCAAGCACGTATTCGAGGCCAAGAAGGCCAAGAATGCCGCCAAGAAGAAGCAGAAGCAGCAACAGATCAAGGAAATGAAATTTCGCCCGGGCACCGATATCGGCGACTACCAGATCAAGCTGCGCAGCCTGACCCGTTTTCTTGAAGCGGGTGACAAGGCCAAAGTGTCCCTGCGCTTCCGCGGCCGCGAAATGGCCCACCAGGAACTGGGTATGGAAATGATGCAGCGTATTGAAAAGGATCTGGAGGAGCTGGGTACCGTTGAACAGCGACCAAAACTGGAAGGCCGCCAGATGATTATGGTGATTGCACCGGTTAAAAAGAAAAAGTGAGGTTTTGGGGGATGACTTCCCCGGCCTCCTTTATGAGAAGTGATTGGGCGACGGCTGCCTCCTCACTCTCGCAGTGCCAGGGGTTTCCCGCTGGTAGTTACTAAGGGGCCTGTTTACAGGCAATGATTCACTTTGGAGTACAAAATGCCGAAAGCAAAAACACACAGTGGCGCTGCCAAGCGCTTCAAGAAGACGGCTGCGGGCTACAAGCACAAGCACGCCAACAAGAGCCATATCCTCACCAAGATGACCACCAAGCGCAAACGCCAGCTGCGCGGCACCCAGACCATGAACAAGTCTGATGCCGGTCTGGTCGATCGCATGTTGCGCGCCAAGTAATTGGTCCAAAATCGCAAAGGTTTAAGAGGAGAGCATTATGGCCCGTGTTAAACGTGGTGTAGAGGCGCGTCGTCGCCACAAGAAGATACTGAAACAGGCTAAAGGGTACTACGGTGCGCGCTCCCGCGTATTCCGTGTTGCCAAGCAGGCAGTGATTAAAGCTGGCCAGTACGCCTATCGAGACCGTCGTGTTAAGAAGCGTAACTTCCGCGCGTTGTGGGTTACCCGTATTAATGCCCAGTCCCGTGTTGAAGGTTTGAGCTACAGCCGCCTGATAGCCGGTTTGAAGAAAGCGGATATTGCTCTGGATCGCCGTGTTTTGGCTGATCTGGCGGTATACGACAAAGCTGCTTTTGCCGCTGTAGTCGAAAAGGCCAAAGTGGCCCTGGCAGCATAACCGGATTTTTGGCTGCAAGGCAGTATGCAGGAAACGGGGGAGGCTGTAACGGGTCTTCCCTGTTTTTTGGTTTTACTGTGAGCGGCCTACAACGTATCTCCATCCGGCCCATAAGGCAGGTCATCAATTCCAGCAGATCCGACGAGCCCCAAAAACTCTTGTAACGCCCGTGTGGTACCTGGACCCTGTTTGGCGAGCATGTAAGCCAATCGAATCGAAGTCGATATTATGCGTGAGGTCAAAAGCTGCCCCGCATAATCTACCGTTTTTGGCAAGCCCTATCTCAACACAGCCCTATGGCGGCAAACTCTTGCAGAGATATCACACCACCGCTGATTCTATCGGAAGCATACCGCCTACTGGCTTTGGGCACATGAGAACCAATAACCCAGCTCAGGCATCGGAGATTCCCATCCAATCAGTCCATGGCTGTTCTATGTGGTAGCTACCGCAAGATTCATATCACCGCTCACCTGGTTCCGATACAAACAACTGAATCAATAAGCTGCGTGATGATGTTGCGCTATTGCCTCTGCATCATGTTGATACCTTAAAGGACATTGCCCGGAGATTGTGACGGGCTTTAATCGTTAGGCAGACTGGCCTACTGTATACCAAGCATTCAGCACCACTTCTGGTACTCCCCATGAAAGATGTCGCCGTTGTTAGCTATTGCCGCACTGCTGATCCACCCCCCTTGAAGTGGTCCACCCGTATAATTAGGAGACGGAGGACTAAACATGGGAATCAAACATCATAAGCCGGAAGAAACCTACCCCGAGACACGCCAGCAGCGCTGCTGGGTACACATGACGGCCAATGTACTCAACAAGCTGCCCA
Organism: Microbulbifer sp. 2205BS26-8; assembly: GCF_030731025.1. Lineage (NCBI taxonomy): Bacteria > Pseudomonadati > Pseudomonadota > Gammaproteobacteria > Cellvibrionales > Microbulbiferaceae > Microbulbifer > Microbulbifer sp. 2205BS26-8. The sequence continues at coordinate 78,550 of NZ_JAVAMR010000002.1, forward strand.
AGTCGTGCCAGCCGAAAGCCAAGCGCTTTCTACACGACATCTGGCAGTCTGAGGCAAGGGTTGGCGCGGAGAAGGCATTCGACACGTTTATCGAGACGTACGAAGCCAAATACCCGAAAGTTTCCGAGTGCCTGCTAAAGGACCACGAAGAACTGATGAGCTTCTACGATTTCCCGGCAAAACACTGGCAGAGCATCCGGACAACGAACCCGATCGAGTCGACGTTCGGGACAATACGACACTGGACCAAGCGCTCGAAAGGCTGTCTGTCGAGAGAAGGAATGCTACACATGGTGTTCAAGCTGGGAATGTGTGCAGAAGAAAAGTGGAGAAAGCTCCGGGGCTTTGACTACCTTGCCAAGGTCATCACCGGAGTGAAGTTCAAGGATGGAGAGGAGGTGACAACAGCCGGTCAGAGCGCTGCTTAATCAGGCTTGTTGAACACCAGAATTGGCAATAACTCTATTGAATAATTCCATGATTAAAAAGCTACACCATACTGTGAATGATTTGGGCACACATAGTCTAGATATAAGTGTGAACAGCCATAGAGCGATTGCCGCAAGTGCAACTCTCAATAAGACGATGGTTAAAGTTGGCAACTCAGAAACAGCCAACTCAATAAAGAAAAATGATCCGCACCATAAAACTGAAAGGGTTATCAGCATAAGCCACTCTCTGAGACCCATTGATGTTGGAATGAATGAATTTATTAGAAATCAATCATACTTTTTACAAGCCTAATGACCGGCTTAGGGCCGGTTATCACCGCTACCTGCGAAGCCTGACAAAGCCCGCATCAGGGGCGCGGAGCTGCAAATTCGGCGCCCTCCAGAGTTAGCAGGTGTGCCTTCAGTGGCAGGCCGCCGGCATAGCCTGTGAGAGTGCCATTGGCGCCGATTACCCGGTGGCAGGGAATCACCACCGCCACGGGGTTGGCGCCATTAGCGCGGGCAACCGCGCGGATGGCCCGCGGTTGCCCCAGCTGCTGTGCCTGCTGGGTATAGTTGCGGGTTTCACCGTAGGGAATCGCCAGCAGTGCCTCCCACACCCGGCGCTGGAATGTGGTGCCGCGAGGTGCCAGGGGCAGGTGGAAGTGCCGCCGCTTTGCCGCCAGGTACTCCCGTAGCTGTTGCGCGGCCCGGTCGGTCAGCGCTGTGGCACCGGGCTGCCAGTCCGCTGCCAAGGGCAGGGGGCGTGTTTTGTGGTGGAATTGCAGTGCGACAACACCGTCTTTGCCGGCGGCGATGTCTACTTCTCCCAGGTCGGTAGTGTAACGCTTGTAATGGATCATCTTCGCTCTCCCGATTTCAATGACTGCCACAGCAACAGGGCGCCGTAGGCGCGCCAGGGTCGCCAGTGCTCGGCCCTTGCCAGAGCCGCTTTGGGTGTTGCTTTTTCATCGGTACTGCCCAGCGCCTGCAAGATACCCAGATCCGAAGCGGGAAAGGCGTCGGGCATGGACAGGCTGCGCATGGCAATATACTGCGCCGTCCAGTCGCCGATGCCCGGCAGTGCAGTGACCTGCTTACACCAGGCGTCGAGGGAGGGCTGGGTAAAATCGATGCGCCCCTCGCGTGTCGCCGCCACAAACCCGCGCAGTGTTTTTGCGCGGCTGCGGGTCAGTCCTAGGCCGGCAAAGTCCGCCTGCGCCAATTGCTCTGGAGTGGGAAACAAACTGCGCTCGGTGCCAGTCTCATCCACAAAAGCGGTCCCATAGCGGGCTACAAGGCGCCCGGCGATGGTGGTGGCTGCGGCCACGCTGATTTGCTGCCCCAAAATCGCTCGCAGGGCAGTCTCAAAGGGGTCCCAGGCGCCGGGCAGGCGCAGCCCCGGCGCCATTTCCAACTGGCGGGCCATGAGGGAATCGCGGCTTAAGACCGCTGCTATTGCACCGCTGTCCGCATCCAGGTCAAACAGGCGGCGCAGGCGCTGGTTGAGCAGGTAGAGACTGGTGGCGCCCCCCTGGCTGCTGGTCTCCACCAGCAGGCGGTGCTGTTTCGGCTCATGGGTCACGCGCAGAACACCGCGGAAGCGGTCCAGTTCAAAACTGCGCTGGTAAACCCCGTCTTCCACCTGCTCCACTCCGGCCAGGGCGCGGGTGCCGAGAAAGGCCAGCATCTGTGGCCAGTGCAGTGGCGGGCGATACTCGAGAGACAGCTGCACTTGTGCGGGTGTGCCCTTTGCCACCCCATCGACACTGCCTACTCTGCGTACCTCCGAGGGGGTGCGCTGGTAGAGCTGCTTAAAGACCCCATTAAAACGCCGCAGGCTGTTAAAGCCCGACGCATAGGCGATCTCGGCGATTGTCAGAGAGGTGTCGCGCAATAAGCGGAAGGCAAACAGCGCGCGCTCTGTTTGCCATACCGCCAGAGGGCGCATCCCCAGGTGTTCGGCGAATAAACGGCGCAGATAGCGGCTGCTGATACCGAGGCGTTCCGCGAGCCTTTCCACAGACTGGGGTTCGCGCTCACTGCGCATTAGCCTCAGCGCCCGCTGCACAGTGGTGGAAACCAGCCCCCAGGCCGGGCTGCCCGGCGCACAATCCGGCCGGCAGCGCAGGCAGGGCCTGAAGCCGGCATCTGCCGCTTCCGCTGCGGTGGCAAAATAGGTGACGTTGCGTTCCAGCGGGGCACGCGCCGGGCAGATGGGACGGCAGAAAATCCCGGTGGTTTTTACCGCAGTGAAAAAGCGCCCATCGAAGCGCCGGTCTCGTGCCTGGCGTGCTCTGGCGCAAATTGCTGTATCGAGTGTCATCGACCCCTCCCGTTTCCGCCTCCCAGTGTATGGCGATGGCAGGGTGGGGACTAGTCAAAAACGGCACTGACGGTAGTATCAATGCCCGCACAGGGGGTTGGGGGTTATGGAGTTGGACTGGTCAACAGCCGGCAGGCTGATGGGCCAGTGCTGTCCCTAGAGGTCGTACAGGACACTTTTGGCCACGCCAATGATTTTGCCGCTGCGGTTCATTTGAATGGGTACATAGGCGGGATTGAGGGATTTCAAATATTGATTGGGCCCGTCTATGACCAGCTTTTTAAGGGTGACTTTTTTGTCACCGGGCAGCCTGGCAGCCACAATGGAGCCGTTCTCGTAGTCGCAGTCCGGGTCCACAACCACGATATATCCCTCCGGGATGGAGAGGCCGTTGGGCGCGGTCATGGCATCTCCTTCCACTTTGAGGGCGAAGGCGCGCGGGCCGACGCGGGTGGTGGTGGGGATCTGCTCTCCGTCTGCCTGGGCACTGCCGTTTTCAAAAGTCTCTGCCCAGGTAACGGCTTTCACCGGCGAAATCAGTGGTACCTGGCGGTAGACTGCACGCGCTGCGGCATCACTGGTGTAGGTGAGTGGGGTTTCCTGAATAAGGTTGCCCGGCGCTGGTTTGCCGCTGTCGGTGAAATACGCTACGGATTTTCCCAGGGCTTTGGCGAGTGCTTGCAGGGTTTCCGCGCGGGCATCCACTTCAGCCCGCAGTATGCGACCGATGGTGGTCTGGCCAACGCCACTGCGTTTTCCCAAAGCCGCCTGGGTAGAGAGGCTGGGGCTGTTTCTCATGGCCAGGTTGAGCCTTGCGGCGATGCGTTTTCTGAGCTGGTGTTTCATACCGCTATATTGCCATATATGGCTAACCGTGTATGGCTTGACATTTGAGCCCAATATGGCTAATTTAGCCTTAAATGGGGGACTCCGATGGATACAGGTGGTGACTTGCTTGAAAAAGTCAGGGCGCAACTGCGGGAGCGCCGGGGCCAGTGGAAAGAAATTTCCGAGCGCTCTGGCGTGCCTTACTTCACCCTGATCAAAATCGCCAACGGTGCCACCGAGAACCCCCGTTGGAGAACCCTGGCGCGACTATCGGAACAACTGTCCCGAGAGCCGGCCACGCCACAGTGAGAAACCGCGCCGCAGGTGTGGATTGGCTGATTCAGTGACCGGGCGTTGGCACTCTGTCTGAGGGGGCCAGGCAGGCGCGAAATGCTTATGGGCATGTCCTCTATACAGGGCGGCAAACGGTTTTTACGTGGTTGTCGTCCGGGTTCGGTTGAGGTGACGGGATGGGGAGACACCTGCCCAGTGGTGTGACAGCCGGGAGAGACCGGCATTGAGTAAGTGCAGCCTCCCGTAGTGCGGGGCAGAGTAACCCTGCGGGGGGTATCCAATGGCACGACACGACCGCGCACACTCTGCCTGATTCGCGGGGAAACGGTGCCAAGGGCGATTGCCCCGAGCCGGTGGAAGGCCGGCACCTCGCAGCATTTGATTAAAATGTAAGCGATCAAGTCCCCCCCCACCTGGAGGACCAATCGGATTTATTTACTCTCCTGATTTTTAATGGTCAGGGGATTCAAATGGCTACTCAGGGAGAATCCGGTTTCTGGTCGCAGCACATCCGTGCCTGGAACAACGGCGATCTGTCCCCGGTAATGCACTGCAGCGACATGGCACCCGGCAACCTGGGTGGTTGCCGAACTCAAGCGGCCGGATTATTCCCGTTCCGGAGTGACGCCCAGCAGAAGCAGGTCGCTGTCCGTGTCGAAATGAACGCGCCCCTGGACCACCGGGCTCTCAGTGCCGGAGTAGTAGTCCTTGAGCAGGGTGCCATCGGCAAACAGGCCGTACACCGGTAGGGATTTTTTGCCGGTTTCAACGCCGAGGGCGACCAGTACCGGGGGTTCCCCCTCCAGAGTGCGTGAGAAGGTGTAGGGTTGATCCGCCAGTTTGCTGTGTTCGCCGGCCCCCAGTGCCAGATTGGCGCGACGGAACTGTCCCAGTTTGCGCCAGTGGTCGAGCAGTGCCTGGGTAGTTTTGCGCTCCAGGTCTTGCCAGTTCATCAAACTGCGCATAGAGGCATCGCCGCCGGCATTTTTCACAATCATCGGCCGGGCAATTTCATCGCCGTAATAGATCTGCGCAGCGCCCGGCGCCAGCATCAATTTGAGGGCCGCCGCCCTGGGTTGTTTGCGCTCGCGGTCGAAAGAGTGGTGATCGTCGTGCGAGCCCAGGTAGTTGAGTACGCCCAGTCCATCCAGGGCGCCTCCGTGCAGGGCGGAAGAGTAGCGTGAAAATATAGCTTGCGGGGATTGTGCAGCGTGCTGCGCAAAGCCCATATTGATCAGGCTGTCGAATCCATAGGCAAAGAAATCCACTTGCCGGTCGCCAAAATCGTACACTCTGCCTTTGGTGGGCCCGAAATCATCGACGCCGAAATGGTAGACCTCCCCCAGCATAAAGAAGCTGCGGTCGTCGAGCTTCTTATCCGGATTGTCTGCTTTCCACTGTGCCAGTGCCAGGCTGGCCTCTCTCTTCAGTACTGCCCAGATTTCCGGTTCCACATGCTTGGCCGTGTCCACACGGAAGCCGTTCACTCCGTATTCCCGCACCCAGTCTGTGAGCCACTTGACGATGTAATACTTGGGCGCGCGCGGGTAACCGGTGCGCGCAAAGAATGCGTCCAATTCGCGCTGTTCCCGCTGCAGGCGCCCCTCTCTGCGCCATTTGGCCAACAGGTGCGGGGGCAGATCCACCGGCTGCTCGCTGCCTGTGCGGATATCCGGCAGATTGCTGGTGAGGGCACAGTGAACATTACCGGCAAAGTTGTTCCAGTCGCATACCGGTGTGGTGCGCACCCAGGCCGCGGGCCACAGGGGGTCCCGCTTGGTGACCGGGCCCGTATGGTTCAAAACTACTGGGGACATCCACAGGGCGGTTACACCCAGGTCGCGAAAATAACCAGTTTCCAGCTTGTCGAGCAGACCCCGGAGATCGCCACCGGCAAAACCCCGCAGCAGCTCGGCATCGTCTTTGCGCCCGTAAGCGCGGTCGTTGCCCGGATCGCCGTTGGCAAAGCGATCCGGCAACAGGAAATAGATGCTCGCATTGCGCCAGAAAGGATCCACCTGCGCCCCAGCCATCGCTTTTTCCGTGGCAGTCGCCCCTGCACCACCCAACCCTGTCAGACAGAGTGCGGCAGCCATGCTGACCAGCTTTTTCATTATTCTATTCTCTCAAATTGCCTCTCATCGCTGTTCCACTCTAACGCGGGAACCTGTCGACGCCTCCCCCCGGGGGGAGGCGTAGAACGAATTTCACTGCGAGAAAGACCTTTTCGTGACAGGGAAAAAGACCCATCAGGCCCGTTTGAGGCTTTTTTATGGACTTCACGGATATTCCATGAAATTTAAAACTGGTATGGATTATTGCTATCCGCTCAATAGGTATCGTAATTCTCTGTGATATTGAAGTTGGCCGCAAAGTGGGAATTGTGCACTTTTTGAGTTTCACTCTAAGTTGCAGTTCATTATTAAGCGGCCTGAACTGGTCACCTCTCTCTTCGTGTCTCACCCATGCTTTAAATTTAAGGCCACTTAAATTCGGGTTATGTGCTTTGGCCGCATACGGCTTTTAAAGCGTGAATCAAAGGAAAAACCGCAGTTTCAAAACCGGCTGCCTTTTCAAGCAGGCACTGCCCACAGTAAAAACTCCCGGTTGCCATCGCCGCCCTGAATCGGGCTCTCGATATATTCCCTGATTTCGAGTCCCAGCGAAAGAATCAAACGGGTTATTCGTTCACGCACTGGGCGGTAGAGTTTGGCATCGCGCACCAGACCACGTTTTCCGATGCCCGCGGGGCCCACTTCGAACTGGGGTTTAACCAGACTTATCAGTTGTCCGGAGGGTTTCAACAATGGGGGTAGCTGCGGCAGGATCAGCAATTGGGAAATAAAGGAAACATCTACCACGATGGCGTCGAAGCCGTTGTCTGCGTAAGGTGTTATTTGGGAAGCTGCCAGTTGGCGGGCGTTAACCCCCTCGAATAAATGCATGCGTGGATCGTCGAGCAGTTTCTGCGCCAACTGGCCCTGTCCCACATCCACCCCTACCACCGAGGCGGCACCACGCTGCAACAGGCAGTCACTGAAACCACCGGTGGAGCAGCCCACATCCAGCGCCTCCCAGCCTTTGGGATTCAGCCCGGTGTGGTCGAGAATCGCGGCCAGTTTCAAACCGGCGCGGGACACGAACCGGTCCTCTGGCAGGGGGCTGACTTCCAGCGTGCAGAGCGCACTGACGGATTGCCCCGCTTTGCGGGCGGGTGTTAGGGAGCCACCCTCCGAAATCAGAACCCTGCCCGCATCCACCAGCTTTTTGGCGTGGGTGCGGGAATTGGCGAGGTTGCGCTGTACAAGGAGTTGGTCCAGGCGGGTCATGGGTGGTTGTGAAATCCTGACAGGATGGTTAAGGATAAAGAGGGCATGCTAACCTCTGGCACCGGTAGGTAGAAGAGCAGCCCTGGTTTTTGTGGGGCCAAACCTGGCAAAAGAGGATGTCAGCCAATGGCAAAAAGCATTTTGGATAAGTTCAAGATTCGCAAGGGAAAAGTCTTTGAGGCGCCCCTGGAAGGGGCCTTTGGGCGCCTGGTGACCCCCTTTGAGGAATTTATCCATCGCCAAAGCAGCAGTGGCATTTTACTGATGCTTTCTGCGCTGGCGGCACTGATTATCGCCAACTCCCCTCTGCAGGAGGGCTACAAGCACCTGCTGTATATGCCGATCAGCCTCAATGCCGGGGACTGGGTGTTCTCCCTTTCCCTGCACCACTGGATCAACGATGGTCTGATGGCGATCTTTTTCTTCCTCGTGGGCCTGGAGTTAAAGCGTGAATTCATGGTGGGCGAGCTGTCCGATCTGCGCCAGGCGGTCCTGCCGGTAATGGCGGCGATTGGGGGTATGCTGGTGCCGGCCATGATTTACGGCGCCTTTAATGTCGGCGGCGCGGGAGAGCGCGGTTGGGGCATCCCCATGGCCACGGATATCGCTTTTGCTGTGGGCTGTATTGCGCTGCTGGGCAATCGTGTGCCCCGTGCAGTGGTGACCTTTCTGGTGGCTCTCGCGATTGTGGATGACCTGGGCGCAATTCTGGTGATTGCGATCTGGTATACCGAACAGGTGAATATTGCGGCGCTGATTGCAGCGGGCAGCCTTATCGTGATTATGTGGCTGTTGAAAGCGGCGGGCGTACGCCGCTCTCCGGCTTATGTATTTGTGGGGATATTACTCTGGTATGAGTTTCACCTGGCCGGAGTGCATGCCACCATTGCCGGTGTGATTACCGCCATGGCGTTACCGGCCAAGCCGAAGTATGATCCGGTGGCCTTCAGTACCTTTGTGAAAGATATTATCCGCAGTTTCGACCGCTGCTTTCGCCCCGGTGACAAAATCATTGCCAATGACGCCTTGCGCGCACGTGTGATGGCCCTTGGCAACGGGGTAAACCTGGCCCAGTCGCCCCTGCAGCGCATGGAAACCCGCCTGCATATTCCGGTGGGCTTTCTGGTGATTCCCATTTTTGCCCTGGCCAATGCGGGTATTCCCTTCGACAGCTTTACCAGCTCCACTGCAGTCGTCAACCCAGTGACATTGGGGGTTATTGCGGGGTTGGTTTTGGGCAAACTGGTGGGCATTGTGGGGGCCACCTGGATCGGTTGGAAACTGGGTTGGGGTCGGCTGCCCAAGTCGGCGAACTTCCAGCATATTGTCGGGGTGGCGCTGCTCGGTGGGATCGGTTTCACCATGTCTATTTTTATTGCCGAGTTGGCCTTCAGCAGCCAGTACGACCTGCTGATCCAGGCCAAGGCGGGCATTCTGCTGGCTTCGGTAATCGCCGGCATTGCCGGTTTTTTGGTACTGCGCAATGCGCCGGTGAGTGGGGAATTTGAGCCGGGGATGGAAGAGGATCAGCGCGAGACGGAGGACGGAATGGTGTCAAAACAAGAACGAAACAATTCTGGAGAGCGATAATCATGAAGCGAGTGGTAAATGGGTTGCGCTTGTGGCTTTTGCTGATAGCGGTACTCTTCCTGAGCGCCTGCGAAGGCAAACGCAGCGGGGAAACGGGGGTGGACACCGAGCAGGCCGCAGTGGGGCAGGTGGCAGATGGGGAAAATGCAGGCACGGCCATGGACAACATCGCCACGGAGTACGTACAGTTGGTATTGGCACTGGGCAACCACGACAAGCACTACGTGGATGCCTACTACGGCCCGGCGGCATGGCGGGAGCAGGCGGCCCTCAACGGGATGAGCCCGACACAGATTGCCGAGCGTGGCCGGGAGCTGCAGCAGCAGTTACCGGCACAGGCAGAAATACAGGGGTCTAGTAATGACCTGCGCCGGCACTATTTGAAAACCCAATTGCGTGCCCTGGTGGCTCACGCGCGCAGCCTCGCCGGGTTGGATGCGCGCAGTTTTGCCAATGAGGCACGCCTACTCTACGATACCGAGCCCCCCAAACAGGAGCTTGCCAGTTTCGAACCCCTACTGCGGGAACTGGACAGGCTGCTGCCGGGAGACCAGTCCCTGACTACGCGGGTGCAGGCGTTCCGGCGGGGATTTGAAATACCCACAGACAAACTGCAGGCGGTGTTCGAGGCGGCCATTGAGGAGTGCCGGCGGCGCACCAAAGCGCATATTTCCCTGCCGCGCAACGAACACTTTGTGCTGGAATATGTCAGCGACAAACCCTGGAGTGGCTACAACTGGTACCAGGGCGGCGCCCGGAGCCTGATTCAGCTCAATCGGGGCCTGCCGATCACCATTGATCGCGCCATCGACCTGGGTTGCCACGAAGGCTATCCCGGTCACCACACCTACAATGCGCTGCTGGAGCAGTCGCTGGTGAAGGCGCGCGGCTGGGTGGAATACAGTGTCTATCCACTATTCAGCCCACAGTCGCTGATTGCAGAAGGGAGTGCCAATTATGGCATCGACCTGGCCTTCCCCGACGGGGAGAAGACCCGCTTTGAAAGGGAAGTGCTCTTTCCTCTGGCGGGCCTGGACCCGGACAGTGCTGGGAAATACGACCAGGTGATGGTGCTGGTGGAGAAACTCGGTTTTGCCGGCAATGAAATTGCGCGCCAGTATATCGATGGTGAGATCGAAGGCGACCAAGTGGCACCGTTGTTTGAGCAGTACACCCTGATGAGTCCGGCCAAGGCAAAGCAGCGCAAAGACTTTCTCGACGCCTATGGCGCTTATGTGATCAACTATAACTGGGGCAAGAAACTGGTGGCGGATTATGTGGAAAATGGCGCAATGGATGCCGATGAGCGCTGGCAGCGATTTGCCAGGCTGCTGTCCTCGCCGCGTCTGCCCTCCTCCCTGAACTGGTAGAAAATATGATACAGAGAGCGGTATTGCGGGATTACCTGCTTTCCCGCCCCGAGGCTACGGAGGACTTTCCCTTTGGCCCGGCGGTGTCGGTGTTTAAAATCCGGGGTAGGATGTTTGCCACGCTCGATGACTATCGCGGGGTGGATGCCACCAATTTAAAGTGCGATCCGGGTGAGGCCCAGGCCCTGCGGGATATCTTTTCCGGTGTACTGCCTGGGTACCATATGAACAAGAAACACTGGAATACCGTATTGCTGGATGGCAGTGTGCCGGACTTTGAAATCGAGCGGATGGCGGACCGATCCTACGGGCTGGTGGTGACGGGCCTGCGCAAGGCGGAGCGGCAATCCCTGGAACTGGCTTACGGCGAGGAGCATCTGTACCGCTAGTGGCGCTGCTGGCAAATCCGTCGCGGACACTGGTGCTGACTATTACACTCCAGGCAGCTCCATGCACTTGCCCTGCCATGCAAGGATGGCGATCGAAGAGATTCTTTAAAACCGGCTTAATCGCCGGGCAGATATTCAACAGATTCCCTGTAAAATGAAACCTGGACAAACCCAACTCAGGAGCGGTTGTGAACGAATTTATTGTCGATGTAACAGCGGAGAGCGCCCAGCAAATACTGATTGAGGAATCCATGCAGCGCCCGGTGGTGGTGGATTTCTGGGCTGACTGGTGTGAGCCCTGCAAGCAATTGATGCCGGTGCTGGAAAAACTGGCGAATGAGTACGCCGGCCAGTTCCTGCTGGCCAAGGTGAATGCGGACAGCGAGCAGATGCTCGCGGGGCAATTGGGCGTGCGCAGCCTGCCCACCGTGATGTTACTCAAAGACGGCCAGCCGGTGGATGGCTTCGCCGGTGTGCAGCCGGAATCACAAATTCGCGAAATGCTCGACAAGTACCTGCCCAAACCCTGGGATATCAAACTGCAGCAGGCCCAGGCATTGATCGCCGAGGGGAAACAGGGTGCGGCCCTGCCGCTATTGCGTGAGGCGTACAGGGAATCCAGCGAGCGTGAGGATATTGCCAAGCAGCTGGCGGCGCTATTACTCGAGCAGAACCGCACTCAGGAGGCTGACACGGTATTGGGGAAAATCCTGCTCGCCGATCAGGATGCCGAATACCAGCAACTGATGGCGCAACTGGAATTAAAGCAGCAGGCGGCGGATACACCGGAAATCCAGGCCCTGCAGAAAACACTACGGGACAATCCCCAAAACGGCGACGCCGCCTACCAACTGGCGGTGCAGTACAGCCAGGCTGACCGCCATCAGGAGGCCCTGGAGCTGCTGCTGGATATTCTGCGCCGGGATATGCACTTTGCAGACGGCGCTGCCAAGCAGACATTTCTGGATATCGTGAAAAGCCTGGGCGCTGGAGATCCTGTTGCCACCCAGTACCAGCGCAAACTGATGACCATGATGTTCTAAATGTACCTATAAACAGCGTTTGGCCGGGAGAAGCAGGGTCTGAACTGCCCCGGTTTTTTACTGGCACACCGCGATGCAGTGCGCTGTTTCCAACGTGGTATTATTCAATGTACAAGCTTTGTCTCTATATTCCCGAAACGCACTTGGCCGTGGTTAAACAAGCGCTGTTTACAGCGGGTGCCGGGCGTATGGGAGATTATGATCACTGTTGCTGGCAGGTACTGGGCAGCGGCCAGTTCCGCCCACAGCCAGGCAGCCGGCCGTTTTTGGGTGAATCCGGGCAGGTGGAGGAGGTGGCGGAGTACCGGGTGGAAATGGTGTGTGCTGAAACCTGTGTGGATGCGGTGCTGGCGGCCCTGTATGAAGCGCATCCCTACGAGGAGCCGGCCTTTGACCTGTGGCCGCTGGATGCGCGCTGTGGCCCGCGCCGCTGACAGCCGGCGCCCGGTTCTGGTGCTTTTGTCAGTCAGGGCACCAAGCGTCGGGTGTTATTTCACACAAACTTCCCGGGGGCACATGGTGGCCCTATCACAGAGAGGATCATTTACAGCTTTCGCGAGATGACGCCCCGGTGCAGCGGGTAATGCCCCAGTTGGCTGTCCTCGAAATAATGCTCGAGCGTTTTGTGCATGATGGGGAAGGCGATCTCCGGCCAGGGAATCTCCCCTTTGCGAAACAGTGCCACCTCCAAGGATTCCGGTCCCGGTCCAAAATTGGTGTCTGTCAATTCACCGCGGTACATCAGGTAGACCTGATTGATATGGGGAATATCGTAGACCGAGTAGAGGTCGTCCATACGGATGTTGGCACGTGCTTCTTCCCATGATTCCCGTAGTGCCCCCTCTTCACTGGTTTCGCCGTTTTCCATGAAACCGGCAGGCAGGGTCCAGCGCCCGCGGCGGGGTTCAATAGCGCGTCGGCACAGCATGACCCGGTCTCCGAGATAAGGCAGTACACCCACAATCACCCGAGGGTTGATGTAGTGTATGGCGCCGCAGTTGCTGCACAGGTGGCGGGGGCGGTCGTCGCCTTTGGGGATAGAAAATGTGACGGCATCGCTGCCGCAGCGGCTACAAAATTTCATGACGTCAGTATACCCATGCGGGATTCCAACGCCAGCCTGCCGACTTTTTGACGCCTATAGTTGTTAGAAACCCTGGTGTACAAAGGCGGTCCCCAGTCTGCCATGGCGCGTATTGTATTTTTTGGGCTTGTGTTAGTTGTCTTGTGCGCCTGCGGTGACAGAGATAAGCAACAAAAGCCGCCCCCGCCGCCTCCGGTGGAGGTACTGGTGGTGCGTGAGCAGCCGGTCATTCCACGCTTTGAATTTGTCGGCCGGGTAGAAGCCACCGACGAATATAAAGTGCGCCCAAGGGTACAGGGTTACATTCAGAGCCGGCACTTTCAGGAGGGAGATACCGTTGTAAAGGGCCAGTTGCTGTTCGAGATAGACCCTCGCCCCTTTATCGCGGAACTGGACAACCAGAGCGCCAATCTGGAGCGGTCCAGGGCCGCACTGCGGGTCGCCGAGCGCAATTTCCGCCGCGGTCGCACACTGATTGCCACCGGTGCCATCAGCCAGGTACAGATGGATGAGTTGATGGGCACGTATGAAGAGACAAAATCTCAGGTCGATGCAGATCGGGCCAAGGTGGAAAGTGCCCGGCTGGACCTCTCCTACACCAAGATCTACGCCCCCCTGACCGGGCGCATCGGGCGCACCGAATTTACCGAAGGTTCCCTGGTGGGCCCCGAATCGGATCCGCTGACCACCATTGTCAAGATGAATCCCATTTATGTGCTGTTCGAGGTGCCGGAGGACCAACTTTACGCCGTGCAGGTGGATACGCAAAGGCGGCGCCGGGCAGGGCTTTTGCCGATAGGGCTGGATGTCCGTATTGAGCTGCCGGATGGCAACTTTTACCCCTACCGGGGCGAGATCGTATTTATCGACAACCAGATTGACCAGACTACCGGCTCTGTTGCGGTGCGCGCACTCTTCCCCAATCCGGGCCAATTGCTGGTGCAGGGGCAGTTTGCACGGGTGTCCATCCGGGTATTTACCGGCAGCGAGGCTCTTAAACCCCTGGTGCCACAAGCGGCGGTACAGGAGGACATGCAGGGTCGCTACGTATTTGTGTTGGGCGAGAAGAATATTGCACTCAAGCGCTATTTGGTTCTGGGGCAGCGGGAGGGGGAACTTTGGGCCGTGAACCAGGGGCTGGTTGCCGGAGAGTCGGTGATCGTCAACGGATTGCAGCGGGTAGTGGCGGATAAACCGGTGACACCGCAGAATACTCCGCGCGATCCTTACGATGCCCGGGCGCAGCCCGCAGCACCCGCCAGAAACGGGGAGTTTCCGGCTGACCCCGGTGCCGGCAGCCAGGAGGTGATTGAAATGCTGCCGGGCATCCGCATTGATAGCGAGTATCCCCAGCCTGAAGGAGCGGTCGATGATTACAAGTAGCCCGATATGGCCGCGGGCCGCTTAGCTGTTGTATGATCAGTGCGTTTTGCATCCGGCGGCCCCGTTTTGCCTTTGTGATTTCGATTCTGATTGCCCTGGCAGGAATATTGTCTCTGCCCCTGTTGCCTGTAGCGCAGTTTCCAGAAATTACCCCCGCCACCATCAATGTCGCCACTACCTATGCGGGCGCCAGTGCCGAGGTGATGCGCGACAGTGTCGCTGTGCCTATCGAATCCCAGGTGAATGGGGTAGAGGGCATGGAGTATATGTCCTCCACAAGTGGGAATGATGGCACCTACAGCCTGACCGTCACATTTAAATCCGGCTACGACGATGATATCGCCCAGGTGAATGTGCAAAACCGGGTAGAGCAGGCCATGCCGCAATTGCCCGAGGATGTAAAGCGGGATGGCGTTGTCGTCTCCAAACAGAGCACCACGCTGCTGCTGGTGGTAAATCTCTTTTCCCCGGAACAAAAATTTGATGAATTGTTTTTGGCCAATTATGCCGAGATTTATTTAAAGGATGAGCTGGCCCGCGTGCTGGGGGTGAGCAGCGTTGTGATTTTTGGCTCGCGCAACTACGCCATGCGCTTGTGGCTCAATCCGAACCGCATGGCCTCACTGGATGTCACCGTGCAGGATGTCGTTGATGCGGTACAGGCGCAGAATATTCAGGTGGCCGCAGGACAGATCGGCTCGCCGCCGATCCGCACAGACCAGCAGTTTCAGTATAATATTCTCGTACAGGGGCGCCTGGTCGATCCCAAGCAGTTTGAGGAAATCACCATCCGCGCCAAGCCTGATGGTGCCATGGTGAAAGTGAAGGATGTGGCCAGGGTGGAGCTGGGCAGTGAATCCTATGCCTCTTACGGCCAGTTGGACAATCAGCCCTCTGCGGTTATCGGTGTGTACCAGTTGCCCGATGCCAATGCCCTGGAGGTGGCCGAAGGCATCAAAGAGAAGGTGGCACAGCTTTCCCAGCGTTTCCCGAAGGGACTGACCGCCGAAGTGCTCTACGATACCACGCTGTTTGTGGAGGCTTCTGTCAAAGAGGTTGTGGAGACGCTCTTTATTGCCCTGATCCTGGTTATCCTGGTGGTGTTTCTGTTTTTACAGGACTGGCGCTCCACCCTGATCCCTGCGATTGCAATACCCGTTTCCCTGGTGGGCACCTTTGCCCTGATGCTTGCCCTTGGTTTGACCATCAATACCATCACGCTTTTTGCTCTGATTCTCGCCATCGGCATAGTGGTGGATGATGCGATTATCGTAGTGGAAAACACCCAGCGCCTGATGGGAGAAGGGTTGGCACCGAAAGAGGCTGCGCTGGAATCCATGCGTGAGGTAACCGGCCCGGTGATTGCCACCACCCTGGTGCTGTTTGCGGTGTTTGTGCCGGTGATGCTGATGCCGGGAATTACCGGAAAAATGTACCAGCAGTTTGCCATCACCATTTCCATGGCGGTGGCGATTTCCTCCATCAACGCGCTTACCTTGAGCCCCGCACTGTGTGCCAGCATCCTGAAGGCGGGAGCAAAAGACGAGATGGCGGGGATCAGGGAAACCGGGCTGTTTGGCTTTTTTAACAAGTTCCTGCACCGCGCTACCAATTTTTATGCAGGTCTGGTAAAGGCCTGTGTCGGGCTGCCACTGGTGGGGATCGCCTCAATCCTGGGGATTTTCCTCCTCACTTACTGGCTGTTCGCCCATGTTCCCACCGGCTTTATCCCCGATGAGGATCAGGGTACCTTTACTCTGCACGTGCAGTTGCCGGACGGTTCCTCCCTGGAGAGAACAGGCCCGGTGGTCAACCAGGTCACGGATATTTTGCTGGAGGAACCTGCCATGGCCCATGTGGTGGCTGTGCCGGGATACAACCAACTGACCAGCAGTGCCTCTTCCAATACCGCGATGATGTTTGCTGTACTCAAACCCTGGGAAGAGCGCACCAGCAGCGAGGACCACCAGTTTGCCATTATGGAGCGCCTGCAAAAAAAGCTGGAGGCCATTCCCAATGCGCAGATTATGCCCTTCGCCATTCCACCACTGCCCGGTATTGGTACGGTGGGCGGTTTCGAGTTTGTGTTGGAAGATCTGCAGGGGCGCAGTATTCTGGAGTTGTCCCAGGTACTGTTCGATCTGCTCGGCAATGCCAACCAGAGACCGGAAATTGCCCAGGCATTTACCAGTTATCAGGCCAGTACCCCGCAGCTGGAACTCACTCTGGATAAGGAAAAAGCCCATGTGCTCGGCGTGCCCCTGCCACAAGTCTATTTCACCTTGCAGACACTGCTCGGGGGCTATTACATCAATGACTTTAACCTCTACGGCAAAGTGTTTCGGGTGATTGCCCAGGCAGATGCACAATTTCGCGACGAAGAGGAAAACCTGGCAGGCTTTTATGTGCGCGCCAACAGCGGTGGCCTGGTGCCGGTGACCTCCGTGGCCACCATCACACCCGTTGTGGCGCCCCAGACCATCACGCGCTACAACCTGTACAACAGTATCACCATTAACGGCGCCCCGACCCCCGGCTTTTCCAGCGGCCAGGCCATGGACGCTATGGAAGCGCTGGCGCAGAACCTGCCGGAAGGCTACGGCTACGAGTGGACTGGTATCAGTTTTCAGGAGGTTACCGCGGGTAACCTGGTGCCGATACTCTTCAGCCTGGCCATTGTATTTGTGTACCTGTTTCTGGTGGCCCAGTACGAGAGCTGGAGCATTCCTTGCGCCGTTTTGTTATGTGTGCCCATCGCCATCAGCGGTGCCATGCTGATGGTCTGGCTCGCGGGTTCCATCAACAACCTCTACACCCAGATTGGCCTGGTACTGTTGATCGGTATGGCGGCAAAGAGCGCCATTTTGATTGTCGAGTTTGCCTGTGTGGAAAGGGATAAGGGCAAGTCTATAGCCGAGGCAGCGCTTTCTGCTACCCGACTGCGTTTTCGCGCGGTGTTAATGACGGCCATATCATTTATTCTCGGAGTGGTGCCTTTGCTGGTAGCCACCGGGGCCGGTGCCGTCAGCCGCGTTTCTCTGGGCTTGGTGGTTTTTGGCGGCATGTTGGCTGCCAGTTTGTTTGCCACGTTGCTGGTGCCGGTCTACTACGCAATGGTGCAGGGGGTGCGCGAAAAACTGAAGGGGGGTTACCAGCCCCAGAACCTGCAAAATCCCGCAGCAGGTGAATGATGCCACCAGGTGTTTGTTACTGTGCTGAGAAGTAGAGCGGATTGGCCCCTTTGTGTCGACATGACTGGCCGGTTGTCAGCCAGATTTGGGGCATTGGTTTGAATACCTGGCTAATAGTCATAAACGAATAGTTTGACATAGGGCTCGGTCTTGCTTGCAAAAAACCGTATGATAAGTGCCAGGGAATATGCACCTTGTGCGGGTGGAGAAAATTGCTATGTTAAACAAGATTGAAGCATCTATTTCCCATCAACTGGCTGAACTTGAGGCGGGCGTCCCCAAGGGCAGTGTACTACACGGGCATGCAGCGGTGCTGATCGCACTGACTGATGAGCCGGACCCCCATATTATTCTCACCAAACGCTCCGCCAATCTGTCCACCCACTCAGGCGAAGTCTCTCTGCCGGGTGGTCGCTGGGATGTTACTGACCCTTCACTGCAATACACAGCCCTGCGTGAAGCGGAGGAGGAGATCGCTCTACCTATGGATGCTGTGCGTATGCTCGGCCCCCTGTGGCCGCGCACCACCCGCTGGAAAGTGTCTGTTACGCCCTGGGTGGCGGTGATTGCCAAGGATATTGCATTGACCCCAAATCCGGGCGAACTGGATGCCGTATTCCGTGTGCCCCTGTCTTTTTTTCTTGCCGATCCGCGTATCCGCACTGACCATATCATTATGGATGACTGCACCATCCACCTGCCAGCATACCGGTATGCTGGCTATGAAATCTGGGGCTTTACCGCCGGTTTGCTCGCCGAGTTTATGGTAAAAATACTGGGTGCGTCTCAAGCGCATAACAAATGTGTTGAAACTGCATGATTTGTCGGTGATTGCGTATAAATCAGGCGCTTGGTTATCCAGCGCCTCTTGGTTCAGTAGCGCAATGAATTCGCAAGATTTTCACTGGCCCAATGTGATACGTATGTGCCTTGCAACACGACAGGGGGTTATATCCAGGTTTTTTAAACCGCGGCCCATATTTTTTCCCGTAAACCACAGGGGAAAGAAACTGCGCTGATTGACACTGGTTGGTTGTGCAATGGGACCGGTGTAGGGAAGGACAGGCGTATCCACAGAATGAAAGCCTGGGAAAAGTTCGCTCAGGGATGCTGCCGTTGGGTTGCAATAAACAGATGCGCCGTGGCTTATCCAGGGTGCCAGATGACCTATTGCGGCTGCCAGAGGGCGCAGTTTCTCCACTAAACAATGGAGCATTCAGGAACTGTAGTACGTCTCACGAGTTCTCAAGGGTTGGCCAGTTCGCTCTGCTTTGTAATCATTCCTGTGCCTAACACAATGCAAATAATACTGTATTGACCTCTCTCGGGCCCATCGTATACTTGAATGCGGCAAATCTCAGGGGGGGCCAAGAAAGGGATTGCGTGGACAGTTTTTTCTCTATCACTTCGCATCAATAGTAGATCTGTAACAAATTGCCTACCAGAATAACAAGCGTAAACTGCAACCGGGAATAGAACAATGAAGCATTTTATCACGATACTTGCACTTTCCTTATCATTGAACGGGTGGGGGCAGATGATAGAGGAAGTCATCGTCACTGCTGCCAGGGTAGATGAGCCGTTGCCGGGAGTGGTACTGAAGAAAACAGGAGATTTTTTACTGCTTGAGGTCGAAATTTGGAATGACAGCAGGGATGAAAAACGCAGAAAAGAAGAGATCTATCAGACACTTAAAAATGCTCTTTCAACAGCCTCAAGAAACCGAAACGTCGAGCTCAGTATCGTTGAGTCAGGGTTTGTAATGCCCTTAACGCTGGATAATCATCGTATAGAGCTCAAAAGAGGATCCAGGCCAGACACCACTATGGCTAAAATCCGTGTGAAAACAGCGATTCCTTCCGATATGAATAAGGCGACGAAGCTGGTTGATGAAATGACAGGATTTGTTGATGAAGTTAACCGTGTTGGAAGAACTGAATTCAATTCATTGGGGTCGGTTGATGTTAGTGTTGTCAACCCCAATCAGTACAGAAGTGAAATAATCGCGCTATTTTCAGCAGACGCAAAAGCAGTGGCAACCAGTTTGGGAGAAGATTATAAGGTTATTGTAGAAGGTATAGACAGGCCTGTGCAATGGGTTCGCGTGGGACCATTGCAGCTTGCCTTGTATGTCCCTTATTCTTATAACGTAATACCGAATAATATAAACTCAATTATTATGGCGCCAGATTACTAGTCATGGATAATCAGTGTAGGTGATTGTATCTTTAGCTTGGCTGCATACAGGAAATACTGTCCGACAACAAGTGCTAATTTGATCTGTTTGTAATGTTAGAGGAAATGTCTTGGAAAAAATCCGCTTAATACCCCTGGTTCTTTTGTTGATTTTGGTTGGATTAAATACCGCTGCATTTGCTTCAGAAAAGCCCATTGGGTACATCGGCTTCCACAGCGGACTGCCCTGGGCAATCCGATTTAATGATTGTACAGAATACAATTTTGAGGGTGCGGAAAAATACCTGTGGTTTGACAGAACACTGGATTCCATAAGTTGTTACCAATTTGGAGGCAAGGATGACTCCGACCTTAGAGGCGGGGTTATTTCAATTTATGAGGCCCCCGGGCTTGATGCCGATAAATTTACGCTCAATCGCTTTTCGGAATTTATTGTTTCAAAAAGTGGATGGGGCACATTCCCCAATGTATACTCAATCTCTGGAGATTGCTGGTTCAGGGTTAAAGAAGGCTGGATATACCTGAATTCGGTCGATAAGAAATTCGTGCAATATTATCCAGGAGAGCAAGACAAGGTGGCGAAGGCTGCACATGAAACCTATTTCCGTACACATTAAACCCTAGCCCAAAAACTCAGTAGTGCTATTTTTTATATCCGGGTTTCTGTGCGCTATGCTTTGATTAAAGTTTCAAACGACTTGGGCTGATTGAGATAACAAAATAACCATGGATATTCTGATTGATTTGGAGAGGGCATTGCATCAATGTGAGGTTCGCCAGAATAAAGCGAAGGCCGCAAGCCTGATTCATACAAGCTTCAAGGAGATTGGCGCATCCGGCAGAAGTTACGATTTCGATAGCATTGTGGAAATGATGAGCGCAGAGCTGTCGTCAAATGGTTATATCCACTCCCAAGATTTTGAAAGCATCCAGCTGGAAGCATCGGTGTATTTACTTTTGTATAAGTCTGCCTGGGTGGATAATAACGGTATTAAAAGTAATTTTGCAAAGCGTTCCTCTATTTGGATATTTTCTGGTGAAAAATGGCAGTTGAAGTATCATCAGGGTACCCCTTGCCTGGAGTTTGAGTTGGGGATATGAAGGGTCCCTGACCTGTGACTTTATCTGGAAAATATTGGTCAGGGTAAGAATAACATAGTAGTTATCAAGCGGGTGAAATTCATTACATGAAATATACAATCCGTACAGCCTTGGCTTCTGACATTCCAAAAATTCAAGCATTGATAGAGGAGTCAGTTCGGGGCTTGTCAATTAATGATTATACACAAGAACAAATTGAAGGGGCACTATTATCTGCTTGGGGTCTAGATACACAATTAATTAATGATAAAACTTATTTTGTAGTGGAAAATAACTATCTTTTGATTGGTTGTGGTGGATGGAGTTACCGAGCAACACTCTTTGGAAATGATAGTGAAAAAGATAGAAATCCTGATGTTTTGAATCCAGAGATCAATTCAGCAAAAATCCGGGCATTTTTTGTAAAACCCTGTTACGCACGCAAAGGCATTGGATCGTTGATAATGCAGCATTGTGAGGAAGCGGCAAGCGCAATGGGCTTCCGCAGTTTAGAGTTGATGGCAACCCTGCCGGGCCTTAGGCTTTACGAGCGTCACGGATTTATTGCCAGCAACGCTATTGAATACCCCATAAATGACGATTTATCTATAACGTTTATACCTATGAAGAAACCGCTGGATATTAAGTTCGGTTAATCGGATAAAATATGATTTTGGTCTGTGCTTGATGTTCAAAAACACCTCCATAATTATTATTACTTGCTCTGCTATCTCCAGGTGTGGCACGCCAAGCATGGTGGTATTGGTATTTTGATAATGATCTAAATCAAGAAATTGGAACAGGCAATAGAGATTGTGCACTGAAGATATCGAGATCGCCAATTGAATCCTCCCGGGTTTCTCGGAGGCTAACTTTCTTGAGAGAATTAGCCAAGAAGACAATTTAAAAATGCTTCTCAATGGCACGTAAGTATAATCTTATCCGTCAATCTCTGCGTCTATAGATATCCATATAGAATTTTATCAGGTATATCCTGCCACAGGGCCAGAAGCTCCGAAGTATTAAATGTTCGTGCGGTTGGATGGTTGCCAAAACGTTTACTGTGTTTCCCTGAAAAGATGGGCCAGCCTTCTCCCGGGCAGCCGGTCTCTGCAAAACTCAGCCAGGCTTCCTGCATGGAGGCACTCAAGAGATGCGCGCCTGTTTCTGCGCCGTAAAGTGCATGCAGGGATTGTTCACCATGGGTGCCAAACACATAACCCAGCTCCACAGCATGACAGGCTCCGAGCAGGGGTTGGGCTGCCAGAGGCTGGGTAAAATGGTAGTGAAACCCTTCACCCTGGTGGTTTGTCAGATGTCTCAAGCCGGGTAAGGTAAATACCATATCGGTTAACAACAAGTTCCAGGCTTGACTCCATTGGGGCCAGGGACTGTCCTGAATGGATAAGGCCAATTGGTAGTAATGGCCGAGTAATGGCTTTATTTTTTTTTCCGGGAGTAACCAGCCGAGATGATTACAGATTTTGTGATAATCCAGTGTATAAATTTCTGAATTGGTGACACTGAATAGGTTCCATTCCTCTAAATTATTTCCAAGAAGCAGAGGTTTTACAGCGGGGGTGCTTTCCGTGTGCCCCGTCACAGAAGTCTCTTTTAAAAGCTCATGGTCAATAACGGGTTTGAATGGAAGTTGTCCCCAGCATTGCGTCATGCGGCAGTCTGTCAGAATTTTAGTCTGGGTTTGAAGCAGCATTTTGGGTGTGCAGTCCCGGGGTGGCTTCCCGTTACCAATGCTATCCAGATGTTTGACAAATGTTTCTGCCAGGTGATTGGCACGGGAAATGGAGTGAACGGCCTTGGGATGCCCGCTTTGTACTATGGCGCGGCGAAAAAGTGCCTGGCATTCGGGAATCTTCTGAAGCAGTGCAATACTCATGGCACCGGCGGACTCGCCAAACAAGGTGATATTCTGTGGATCGCCGCCAAATGCAGAGATATTTCTGTTCACCCATTTGAGAGCTGCAATCTGGTCCATAAGCCCTTCATTGCCACTGGATGGGATATCACAAATGTCTTTCAGGCGCAAAAAACCGAATGCTCCCAGCCGGTAATTGAAGGTTACAATGATGGCCCTGCCACTGGCTGCCAGGTAGCGCCCATTATAGACTTCCTGACAACCAGACCCCATATAAAAAGCACCGCCATGAATCCAGAACATGACTGGCAGCCGATTGTTGCTCGAAGTTGGCGGTGAAAATATATTGAGATAAAGGCATTCTTCTCGCTCGGGCGGCGCACCGTTTCTCCCCCTTACTTCCATCAGTATTGATGGGTTCTGGGCTGCAGGCATGCCGAATGCACTGGCATGCAGTGGTGTTTCCCAGGCGGGTAGGGGCTGGGGAGAAAGCCAGCGTAATTTCCCCACTGGTGGGTGCGCATAGGGGACGCCCAGGAATTGATAGGTCCCGGTTTCCTGGTCAATGGTACCGATCATCGGACCGGCAGGTGTTTCCACTATCGGTGTAGGATTTTCATGGGTTTTTCTTTCTAAGCATGGGTTTCTGGCCATGTTTTACCTCTTGGCTGACATCTCCGTCCCAGGCGAGTAGGGGTTTTGCTTCTTGTTCCAATGGGGATAGTGTGTGCTGCTGTTGCGGGGTTGGCAGGGTGCCTTCAGGTGGTCCTCTGCGTGGCTGTGAAGGTATTTATGGTAAGCGACAAGGGCACACAAATAGTGCCCTACATCATCGATAAGAATCCTGAAGGCGTGATGCCGGGTAAAGAAGCTGCCGAGAATCTTTGTCGGATTCTTAAAAAACAGGGCGAACTCAGGCCAGAAATACCCATTGAGCAGATGGGTGGTGTGTCTGTGTAGAGCCTGGTAAAAATGGGTCAGATCCACCTGATCCAGCAAATATTGGAACTGTCCCTCCTGCCGCAGCCGCGTAATCATCGTATCTGCCGCCATCATTGATTGTAACAGGATGGGCGAGGGGATGATGCGTTGTTCCATTACACCGAGGTGTCCGGCAAAATTTCTAATGCCAAACTGATAGTACTGTTCATCGGGCCGATAGGCGGTCAGTTCGTTTACGCAGTAGCTCAGCCAAACATTGTGTGCCCGCCAATGCCCTGCGGTCAGTAAATAATTGAATGCTTTGTCTGCCACTACCCACCAACGTGAGTGCTTACTAAAGCCATACAGGCGCAGGAGCCCCAACACTGCCTGACCGTCGTGATCAATTACCCTATAGCAGTCTTTGACAGTCAGTGCGGGGTATTCCACAGCATGAAAAAATCGGCCGCTGGTGGGAGCCTGCATCAATTCAATGCCTCTGGCGAGCCGCGTCATCCATTCGGCATATTGGCGTGTCTGCCGGGCCTGGGAATAATTCACCAGTGCGAGAAGACATACCGCATTGCTGCCCAATCTGATTTCGCCATCCGGCTCCACCACAAATGCGCCGGTTTCACCGGATTCCAATACAGCGACCCGGAGTAATTTTTTTGTCATGTAGTCGAGTGAGTGTTGAATGGCTGATAATTGGGAGGCGCATTTGGTTATTTTCCAGGTTTCAATCATCGTATAGACAGCACTGGCGTGCTCCAAGGCAGTACAGCGCGACATTGCCCTGTCAAAGCAGGCGTACCATCCTTTGTAGAAACTGCCATTGGGTTTAAGCTGGCTGATTAAATAGCGGCTGCCATCCTCAATGAGCTGGGTGACATCTTCACAATTCAGGGTGTTGATTATGCGCCGGCCGGCATCAGGTCCCGGCCCATAAAGGTAGACCGGTTCCCTGTGGTGTTCACAAAACAGCCCTTTTGTGGAAAGCAGGACAATGGTTCTCTCTTCGGAAAAATCCAAATCTACCTGGGGACCAAAGCGTCTTTTTGTGTAGGAGCGGAATTCTTTCTCATTGAGAATGGCATGGTCCATTCGACCACCCTCGTCGAGCATGGCATTGCCATTGAGCTCCTGTTCCAGAAAGGCAATGTTGCAATCGATATCCAGGGCAATACCGTAGCGAAAGTGGCATCTTTTTGTATCCTCAAGCAGTGTATGAAGGCCGCACAGGGTTGTTATGCTCTTCTGGATAACCCAATCAACCCGCAACCAGCAGGGCTCCATTGCGTTTTGTGCTGCCACGATTTGAATGGCGTCTGCAAGATTCTTCCAGGCCTGGGAAAAGCTTTGGGCGTTGATATGTTTTACTTGCGCACGCTGTGTGGCATCGCTGATCGAAAAAAAAAGTGTGTAGGGTGGCTTTAGTTCGCGAAGTGCCTGTTCTACCTTGTTGCGGGCTCGTGTGAGCAGGCTGGATAGGGGGGTATCGCTGTTGTTCACTCTGACTCTCAGAACTGGCAGTAATGATTCCTGTGATTACGGCCGAACGACTTTCTTGCAGGAGTATAGACCCGTGTACCGTTACTGTTTGCTCTGGTTGGTGGATGACGTTTGGGTGAATTTTTGGTGAAAACTTTTGATTTATCCAACAACAGGATAGATGTCTGCACTTTTGCGTTGGTGGCTGACATCACTGGGTTGAAGGCTGGCGCGTGACCCTAAAATCAGCCCGCGCCAGCTTATTGAGCCGGTTTTTTTGACAATGCCAACGCAATCGGTTGTGGGGCGGATACATCACATTAAGCGGGATCGTGATATGGCCTGACTATTATCCTGCCAACGTGAGAAATGCATTTGGTTTACCTGGGGCTGATTGTTGGCACCGCGAGGTGTTTTATGACCAACCGCTGGCCTTTCGATAGGCTGACCGGTTATACCCGCAGGGCAGAAGTGGGTGCAGGGGTTGAGCTGAAGCGCGAAAATGCTTGAAGCCTGAGACAACAGCTTGAGGGGAACAACAAATGAAACGGGAATCCTCCAGCCTGTGTAAGAAGGGGAATCCCGTGTGGGAAAATGCCAGGAACGTCTGTGCTAAATTACATGCCGGTGATTGCTTTAGATCTCAGCAGCAAGTCGCGCGCCCTGGTCAATCGCGCGTTTGGCATCCAGTTCTGCGGCTTCGTCGGCACCGCCAATCAGGTGGGCTTTGATACCACGCTCAAGCAGTGCTTGGTATAACTCACGGGCGGGCTCCTGGCCAGCACAGACGATGATGTTGTCTACCTCTATTAGCTGCCGCTCGCCACCAATGCGGATATGTAAGCCCTGGTTGTCGATTTTTTCATAGGTGGCACCGGGGATCATTTGCACCTGGCGATGTTGCAGGCTCTTGCGGTGAATCCAGCCGGTGGTCTTGCCGAGATCAGCGCCCACTTTGGATGTTTTGCGTTGCAGCAGAAAAACCTGCCGCGGGGAATTCACCGCTTTGCGGGGCTTCAGGCCGGAGCGGTTTTCCAGTTCGATATCCACTCCCCATTCGTCGAAAAATGCTGCTTTGGTACTGGTGGCCGGTGATTCTTCGCCGGAGTAATCATCACTGTGTGTGAGGTATTCCGCTACGTCGAAGCCAATACCACCAGCACCGATAATGGCAACCTTTTCGCCCACAGTAACCTTGTCCCTGAGTACATCCAGGTAGCCGAGTACTTTTGGGTTTTCGATTCCAGGAATTACCGGCTTGCGCGGCGCAATACCGTTGGCGAGGATCACTTCGTCAAAGGACTGCAAATCCCCTGGGGTCGCAACGGTCCGCACTTTCACCTTGACACCGGTGACCTCGAGGCGGCGTTTGAAATAGCGCAGGGTCTCTTGAAATTCGGCCTTGCCGGGAATCTGTTTGGCGATATTGAACTGGCCGCCGATTGTGCCACTGCTTTCAAACAGGGTAACCCTGTGTCCCCGCTCCGCGGCTACAGTAGCGGATGAGAGACCGGCGGGACCGGCGCCGACCACCGCCACTTTTTTCGGTGTTTCAGTGGGCAGATAATTTAATTTTGTTTCGTGGCAGGCACGGGGGTTGACCAGGCAGGAAGTGAGCTTTAACTGAAAGGTGTGGTCCAGACAGGCCTGGTTACAGCCAATACAGGTATTGATTTCATCGTCTCGGCCGGCAGCGGCCTTGGCAACGAAATCCGCATCTGCGAGAAAGGGACGCGCCATGGAAATCATGTCTGCTTGTCCGGAAGCGAGCACCGCCTCGGCGACCTCCGGCATGTTGATCCGATTGCTGGCCACCACTGGCACGGTGAGGTGCTTTTTTACTTTTGCGGTGATGTCGGTGAACGCAGCGCGGGGTACATTGGTGGCGATAGTGGGCACACGGGATTCGTGCCAGCCGATACCGGTATTGATAATAGTGGCACCAGCTTTTTCGATAGCCTGGCCGAGAGCAATAACCTCTTCAAAGTCACTGCCATCCTCAACCAGATCAAGCATGGACAAGCGGTAGATAATAATAAATTCAATGCCCAGGGCCTCGCGCACACGGCGCACGATTTCGATTGGCAAGCGAATACGGTTTTCGAAGCTGCCACCCCATTCATCGTTGCGTTTGTTGGTGCGTTTTGTGATGAACTGGTTAATAAAGTAACCCTCGGAGCCCATAATCTCCACACCGTCGTAACCAGCTTCACGGGCCAGTGTGGCACAGCGCACATAGTCATCAATCTGATGTTCAATTTCCTCAACAGTCAACTCGCGGGGTGTGAACGGATTGATTGGCGCCTGAATGGCAGAAGGAGCGATCAGGTTTTCATTGTAGGCATAGCGGCCAGTATGCAGGATCTGCATGCAGATTTTCCCCCCCTCAGCGTGGACAGCTTCAGTCACTTCCCGATGCTGTTGCGCCTCTTGCGGGGTATTCATTTTGGCGGCCCCCTTGAACACTGCGCTTTCCTCGTTGGGAGCAATACCGCCGGTTACAATCAGGCCAACCCCGCCCCGGGCGCGCTCAGCGTAGAATGCCGCGAGCCGGGCAAAGCCCCCGGCGTGTTCTTCCAGATTAGTGTGCATGGAACCCATCAGTACCCGGTTGCGGAGGGTGGTAAAACCCAGGTCCAGAGGGGACAGCATGTTAGGGAAGGCATGGGACATGGCAAAACTCTCTTTTGGTCGCCTGTTGTTGAATATGCAAAGAGTTGCATATTGGTGCCTATCAGCATACCAAGGAGGGCTGGTGAGAAACAGTGACCTATCCAGTCTAAATCGGTGATTATTTACCGGTGTGGTCCTGTTTTTTCTTTCCCCGCAGAGACTCAGCCGGCCATCGAACAGGTTTTCATGGTCTGCTGGATGGCCATAGTGGAAATACCGGCTGCTGGTGAACATGTGCCGGATTGCCTTTTCCCGTGCGATTGCCCAGTACCAGCTTTCGGTACTGGGCTATTGGGCCGGTTTTGCCCAGGCTATTGCCAGCGTTTTATTCTGTCAATACCTCCAGAAGTTGCTGACGGAACCAGCGGTTGGCGGGATCATCGTGCAGGCTTTTATGCCATAGTAGGTGCCAGTCCATCTGGGGTATCTGGAAAGGCAGTTCAAAGAGTCGTGCAGAGTACTGGCTCGCCAGACTGGCTGGCACCGTCAGGGCCAGGTCGGTGCGCAGTACCACCAGGGGTGCCACCCGGTAGTGCTGCACGCGCAATTTGATAGTCCGCCGCCGTCCCAGTTTGTTCAGGGCAATATCTGCCAGGCCGGGCCCGGTGCGGCGGCTGGATACGTGGATATGCTCAAGCTGCAGATACTGCTCCAAAGTCAGGCTGGCCTCGTTTGCCAGGGGGTGCTCGTTGCGCAACATGCACAGGTAGCGGTTTTGCATCAGGCGCTGCTGTATCAATTGGCCCGCTGTGGCCAGGGGGGGATATCGAGGGCAAAATCCAGGGTATTGGCAGCCAGCTCCTTGGCCAGCTGGTCTCGGGGAACATAGAAAGACTCCACAGTCACTCCGGGCGCCTGGTGCTCCAGTGTTTCCAGCAGGCGTGGCAGCAGTACCGTTTCCACCATGTCATTCATAGACAGTCGCAGGGTTTTGTGGGCCTGAGCCGGATTGAAGTGGCGGTGCTCGTTCAGGCTGTTGGCGAGCAGTGACAGCGCCTGCTGCACCCGCGGCATAATGCTCTCTGTGAGGGGGGTTGGGGTCATGCCGGAAGGGCTGCGAATAAACAGGGGATCATCCAGAGAACGACGCAGGCGCGCGAGGGCATTACTGACTGCCGGCTGGGTAATATGCAACTGTTCGGCGGCCCGTGTAAGGTTGCGTGTACTGTAAATAGCCTCCAGTACCATAAACAGATTGGTATCCATTTTTTGCAGTTGCATAACCCCTCTCCAATCATAAACAATGTGAATAATAATATATTCTCATAATAAACTTTAATGATTCAATTGAGACCGTTAGGGTAGGGGCATGGATTTAGAGAGGCATACCCAAGTTGGCAGAGTGTATTGTGGTGCGTCACGGACAGGCGTCCTTTGGCAGCGAGGACTATGACAAGCTTTCAGAGAATGGCTGGCAGCAGTCCCGCTGGCTGGGGGACTATTGGCGGCAAACCGGTCTCCAGTTTGACCGGATTCTCTGTGGCAGCCTGCACCGACATCGACAGACCACCGAAGGTATTTGTGAAGGCCTGCAAGTGGTGGGGCGGGGCAGTTATGAAATTGTTTCGCAGCTGGATGAATTCGATTTTCTCGATGTGGTGCGTCTCTACGAAGCACATAACCCTAGTTGTGCACCCGGCCCCAATGCCAGCCGTGCTGATTTCTTTCGTTTCCTGAAACAGGGGATGCTGGCCTGGGCGGCAGGGGAGATCACGCCGGCGGAGAGCTGGTGCAGTTTCGAGCGTCGTATCCGTGAAGTGTTGGGTCTGATTTGTGACAGTGCCAAAGGCAGCAGGACCCTGGTGGTCAGTTCTGGCGGAACTATTGCAATGATGATCCGACAGATTCTGGGCAGTCCCCCCGAATCCGTGGCCAATCTGAATATGCAGATTCAAAACACCGCAACCAGTCGATTTTTTTTTAGTGCGCAGGGCATCAGCCTGCACAGTTTTAATCATGTGCCGCATCTGGATAGAGACGGGCGCCGTAAACTTATTACATACAGCTGAACCACAGGTGGGAAACCATGCAGTTTGAATATTCGGAAAAAGTACAGGACCTGCTGGAGCGGCTTAAAGGTTTTATGCGGGAATATGTCTACCCCGCAGAAGCTACTTATATGCAGCAATTGCAACAGGATCGCTGGGGTGAACCACCGGTTATGGCGGAGCTGAAAAGCAAAGCCCGCGAAGCACAATTGTGGAATTTGTTTTTACCAGACTCCCGTTACGGTGCTGGCCTGAGTAACCTGGAGTATGCCCCTCTGGCGGAAGAGATGGGCAAGGTGCTGTTCGCTTCGGAAGTATTCAACTGCAGTGCACCGGATACCGGTAATATGGAAGTGCTGGCACAATACGGTTCTGAATCCCAGCGCAAAACCTGGTTGGAGCCACTACTCAACGGCAGTATACGTTCGGCATTTGCCATGACTGAGCCGCAGGTGGCCTCCTCCGATGCCACGAATATTGAAACATCTATCATGCCTGATGGAGACGAGTATGTAATCAACGGTCACAAGTTTTATATCAGTGGCCTGATGAATACGCGCTGCAAGGTGATGATTGTGATGGGCAAGACGGACCCGCACAATCCAGACCGCCATCAGCAACAATCGCAAATTCTGGTGCCCACCGATACGCCGGGCGTTAAAATACTTCGCCCCATGCAGGTGTTTGGTTATGATGATGCCCCTGAGGGACACGCAGAAGTGATTCTTGACAATGTGCGTGTGCCTGTTTCAAATCTGATTCTCGGCCAGGGGCGAGGGTTTGAAATTGCCCAGGGCCGTCTCGGTCCTGGACGGATTCACCACTGCATGCGCCTGATTGGCCAGGCGCAACGGGCCTTGGAAATGATGGCACTCCGGTCGGAGCAGCGCGTTGCATTTGGCCGCCCCTTGAGTAAGCAGGGCTCGGTGCGTGAAGATATTGCCAAGTCTGCCTGTGAAATTGAGCAGGCCCGCCTGTTGACGCTGAAAGCGGCAGCACATATGGATCGCCTGGGTAATAAAGCGGCCAAGGACCTGATTGCTATGATCAAAATCGTTGCACCACGAATGGCCTGCAATGTCATAGACCGTGCAATCCAGATTCATGGTGCAGTGGGTTTAAGTCAGGACAACAGTCTTGCACACTATTACGCTTACGCACGGTCTATTCGTTTAGCAGATGGGCCTGATCAGGTGCATATGATGCAGTTGGGGCGCAATCTCGCTGCCCGCTATGCAGCGGAGCATCCCCATGAACATGCCTGAAACCGCAAAGGCGCTGCGCAGTGCGGTACAGGACCTGCCGCTGGAAAAGCTGCAGGACTACCTGGGTGCAAATATTGACGGTTATGCCGGCCCGCTGGAGGTGTGTAAATTCCCCGGTGGGCAATCCAACCCCACTTTTAAGCTGAAAACACCCTCGACCACCTATGTGTTGCGCCGTCAACCGCCGGGTAAATTGCTCAAGTCTGCACATGCAGTGGATCGTGAATATCGCGTAATGTCTGTACTGGCCAATACTGATGTGCCGGTCCCCAAAGTTTTACACCTATGCGAGGATCGGGCACTGATAGGTTCCATGTTTTACGTAATGGAGTATTGCGAGGGCAGGATATTCTGGGAAGCGGCAATACCGACAGTGGAAACCGCACAGCGCACAGCCATTTATGATGAGATGAATCGGGTACTGACCACTTTGCACAGCCTTGATCCCGTGGCTCTCGGGTTATCCGACTACGCCCAAGCGGGCAACTATTTTGAGCGGCAGTTAAAGCGCTGGAGCAACCAATACCGTGCATCTGAGACGCGTCATATAATTGCGATGGAGCGGTTGATCGAGTGGCTGGGCCACGCACTTCCCCCGGACGATGGTCGGGTGGCGCTAGTACACGGTGATTATCGTTTGGACAATATGATATTTCACCCCGAGGCGCCCAGGATTATTGCCCTGCTGGATTGGGAATTGTCTACGCTTGGCCATCCTTTTGCCGACCTTGCCTATCAGTGTATGCAAATGCGCATGCCTGCCGGCGGAGACATGATGTCCGGCTTGCTGGGCCTGGATATCGAAACCTTGGGTATCCCCACCGAGGCAGATTATGTGGCGAAATATTGTGTGCGTATGGGTATTGACCGGATTGAAAACTGGCCCTTTTACCTGGCCTTCAGCTTTTTTCGTTTAGCGGCCATTATACAGGGGGTGGCTAAACGTGCCCTTGAGGGTAATGCTTCCAACAGGGATGCGGCAAAGCTTGGTCGCTTGGTGGAACCTCTGGCCCAAACTGCCATGGATATCACCAGTCAAGCTGGGTATTCCAGTGTCATTAGTTGGTCCGGGAAGCAATAGCCCGCTCAGGATATATTATCCGAGACAAGATACGTGATGGAGAATGCAGTGAGTGTAGAGGAACAATAAGGATAGACAATGTCAAATAACCTTTTTGATCTCACAGGAAAAATCGCCTTGGTAACCGGGGCAAGCCGCGGGATCGGTGCAGCTATCGCCAAGCTTCTGGCACAACAGGGCGCGCATGTGCTGGTTTCCAGCCGCAAAATCGAGGGCTGCCGGGCGAAGGCTGATCACATTGTTCAGGCCGGTGGTCGCGCAGACCCTGTTCCCTGTCATATAGGCAATCTGGATGAGATTCAGCACGTGTTTGCTGGTATCCGCGAGCGCTTCGGCCGCCTGGATATTCTGGTAAATAATGCCGCAACCAATCCCTATTTCGGTCATATTCTGGATACAGACCCGAGTGCCGTTGATAAAACAATCGAAGTGAATATTCGCGGTTACTTTTTTATGTCGGTGGAAGCAGGCAGGCTGATGCGACAACAGGGCGGTGGTGCCATTGTCAATATTGCTTCCATTAATGCGTTGCAACCGGGGGTGGGGCAGGGTATCTATTCCATTACCAAGGCTGCGGTGGTCAATATGACCAAAGCCTTTGCCAAAGAGTGTGCACAGTTCAATATCCGGGTGAATGCCCTGCTGCCGGGCCTGACAAAAACCAAATTTGCTGGTGCACTTTTTTCCCACGAAGAGGTTTATAAGGCGGCCATTGACCATATCCCGATGCATCGACACGCAGAGCCTGAAGAAATGGCAGGTACTGTCCTCTACCTGGTGTCCGAAGCTTCCAGTTATACTACCGGCGAGTGCGTGGTAGTGGATGGGGGGTTGACCTCCTGCGGAGGAATTTAAGTTAATAATCGCCAGTATTCACCATGAGCGTCAGCCAGATTTAACTTTTGGATTCAAAAGTCATATAGCCTGTTTTGGCAACAGTGATTGTCAGCCATATGAAGCTGGTAGCAGAATAGTGCTTGAGGTGAGAGGCTGTGGCTGGAATCTTATGACAATCGGGGAGTAGATTCGTCACCGAGAGAAGGAATGTTGGCGAATAAGGAGCTGGATTTAGTAAGAAGGCATAGGCAGCTTACTGGGGGTTTATGGAATGATAGTATCGTAAAGATAGTTCTGAGTGTCTCAAAATTAAAGTTGCCGAGTTTTCCAAGGAAGTTAAAATGAAGTCCCTAGCGAATATTTATTTCCAACCCCTACGATGATCAAGTTAATCAGCGCGTCGAATGGCGGGCGCTTTTGTGCTTGGGCAGTAGGTACCAGAGAACTCCTGCTATTAAATACTGTACAGGGATATTACCGATCAAGTTTGCATGCTCGGCTCGATCAGCTAACACCATCAACAACATCATGATTGCATATATCATATTCAGCCAGATAGTGAACAAAATCAGATTGATGTTGGCAGAGAGATTTTTAGCGGCAAGGATCAGAAATACCCCCAGAGTTGCAAAAACCCCCACAATAATCTGTTCGTATTCTGGCTGTGGGGGCATCCATCCCCAACCTGAAGGCCATATCCAAACCATCAAGGGATACATGGCAAAGATATATAGCAAGCCTATAGCAACCAGGGCGATGGCAAGATACTTGGCGCGAGTGGTTTCATTCATGTTTTTCTCACGAGTTGCAGGCCGTGTCTGCTTTTATTCGCAACCCAAAATATAGACGACTTAGGTGCTTTCCCTATGTGGTTTCTTTACAAGCTCTGAAAGTACGCCACTTTGTCGCTCACAGAACTGCCCAATGCAGTGTTTTTATTTGGGATGGTTTAATGCCTGATGGCGACTACTTTTCTAAAGCAGAGTGGTTTTCTCATGCTGCGAAGAAGCTGTTTCCAGAATGGTTTGCTGGACGTTGAAATTAACTTATGTTTTCTGGCTATGCGGTTGCATAATAAATGACAGTGCATTTGCGAGGTTGGTCAAGAGCACTCATTATGAGGAATTTGATGACGATATACGGTAGCAGATCGATTGGCATAAGTGTGCCAAGTATTCGCGCACTATTTGAATAGCCATGATAAAAATACTAAAGGTGGTTGTTTGTATGATGCAGTTCAATATGAATAAAAGGAGCATTACCCTGGGTAACGGTCTGGAGTTTGCGGAGCACGAGAAAATCGCCACCGGCTTTGGTACAGATGTCTACTTCGCTCACCCGTATTCTTCTTGGGAGCGGGGTATCAACGAAAACATCAACGGTCTTATTCGACAGTATTTCCCCAAAAGCACCGACTTCAGTGAAGTCACGGATGAAGAGGTACAAGCAGTGATGGATCGACATAACAACCGTCCGAGAAAGACGAGGGGCTGTCGATCACCAAACGAACTGTTTATGGGACAGCGAGCAGATTTGCTTGCCGCGTAATGAAATTGCAGTTATTACTTGAAACCGCGGATGATTATAGAAAGGGTATTGACAGTATACGATTTTATGGTGAAGAATTTTAGTCACGTTTTTTACTCAATCAATCACAATCAGGATATTGGTGGTTGGTATGGTTGCGTTGTGGCTCTGACTGGTTTTTTTGCAAAATGCCAAACTTCCCTGTGAAAATCTAATTGGGTGCAATAAACTTAAATGGTGCAGATGACTTAAAAGCTGATGCCACATCTCCCCGTAGATTCTCTGGTATATCTAATTTCATGGTCATGACTTTAGCGCCAGAATTCAGATCTAGTTTGTCCAGATCCACCCAGACAATCGAAGGGTTAATGACTGATTCGAAATAATAGCGCTTGGTGTCTTGTTCAATAACTGATCGCCACAGTGTTGAAGCAATGTTTGGTTTACTGGGATTGCTCATTCCCAGGGGCACACTGATGGCGCGTATCTGGGAGAATACTGAAGCGATTGCATCGCGGCGTTCTTTGAATTTTGGTGAAGACTTGAGAGCATAGCTGGCGCGAACAAAACGATCAGCTGCGCTAATGGTTCCTGGTAAGAAGTTGTTACCTCCTATAAGGCTCCAGTATGTGTTGAGGGCTAGTTGCTGTCCATAAACAGGTGAGTTTGTCATCACCGTGTATTCTTTGCCATGATGAATTCTGAGGTCACCATCAATATACTCAAAGATGGCAGAATCGCCCGTGGGGTCAGAAATTGCAATATGCGCATCAGCCGGCTTGCCGTTTGGCAGATTGGTAGAAATGACCGTGATAGGGTCTGCTTTCATCACCTGAACAGCCTCAGCAACAGTTGCATAATTATCAAGAAAATATTGTAGCCAAGCTCCAACTGAGATTGTAGGCTTCCCTCGAGTAGCAGCATCCCCGTAATTGGTTTCTGCAAGATAGAGAAGGTTTCCTACCAAGCCAGCTTCATTTATCCCATCCGAGGTCGCTGCGTCATAAATACTGATAATGACAGATCCATACTTGGAGTCCCAGGTGATTGAACCTTTACCAACGCCACCGTTACGCTGCATGCCCCGAGGAAATATCCAGAAATCCATTGCAGCTGCAGTATCACTCCAATCCATGGATCGCCCAGTGATATAGGTTCCCACCCCGGTTTCATAGAGAATCCGGGTGCATGCTTCGGCAGAGATTGCGGCGAGGTTTACAACGACAGTCAAGCTTGATAGTACCAGACAGCTAATATTCTTCTTTATATCATTTAATATACTAAACTTTCTCATCGTACTTTTCCCATCCTCTATTCACTATTCTAGGATCTAAATACAGAATTAGTAAATTCAATTCAATAATATGATCGATGTGATAAGAGGATAGCCCGAAGGTATTTTCCCGAAAGGTAATCTACGTCAAAATCGGTGTAGAAAATTGAAGTTCTTGGATAGTCAAACTATCACAATGCTTAGGCAGCCATAAACCGACATCTAGAGCCCAAGCTGTGTTTAGAATGCGGTATAGGTTCTGTTGCCTGTTGCCTGTTGCAAGTGGTGCCCCAAATATGGCGATATATATGCCATCCACGATGACCTGTTAAATGGCACTGGAGAGCAAAAATCATCACTTTAAGGAGATATACGCCGAGTAGTGTATCCAGAGTGAGAGTGCAAGCTGGTTGGGTCAGGCTGAATCACAATATCCTCTAGGACGATCACAGGTAGCATCAGAAGGTGATTAACGATTTCAATCGAGAGGAATTGGTTACCAGAGTGGATTTTGCTTACCTGGTGAGCGGGTATTCGAGATTTTACGCTAACTAACCAAATGCCGCGAAAAGCCAAAACAGATTGCCTGCAACAACCCAAATTGCATTGACAGTTTATTGGTAACAATCTTTGATCGATTTAAATTGAAAAAATACCAGACACCCAATACAGGTTTTTCATTCCTGATTGTCTGAACTGATACATGTTAGAAATGTTATTAACGGCATCTTTTTTCAAATTGAATTAACGTGTCGATCTATTCTTTTTTGACAATAATTGCAATTTTTTAACCGTTACTGGATCAGCACTAAGCCATATTTGTAAAGGGTAGGATTCAAGAATAACCACGTCTTTTACCTGCCCTAATTGTTCAAGGCGTTGTACTTCGAGCAAAACAGGGTCAGGAGTCATCAAACTACCTCTTACCATGATGCGCTGCCATTCTGACTCTTCACTTGCCATTATTCCACATGCACTAAGAAAACTGATCAAAAGTAGTAGTTTTTTCATATCAGAATTTAAAAAGGCGCCGAAAGGCGCCTTTGCCAGTACCTGAAGCCAGTTAACTGCTTTATGGATAAGTTGTAATCCAGTCTTGTAAAGTAATATACACTGTGCTGGTTAAGCGGGTTCCACAGTTCTGTGTGGGTGATCCTGTAGTATGGATGCCACGGACAGCGTTACCAGTGTCTTTAATTCCGCTGCCACTTTGGCCACCTGCTGTGTCTAGTGTATAACACACCCTGAAGGTGGTTGAGGATGTATTGCCTGAGTCTGTCCACATTGTACCAAATGGCTTATCTCCTGGGTATCCGGTAACGCTATGTGTACCTCCCGAATAGGTTCCCCATCCGGAATGCCCACCGTGAGGTGCTTCAGCTAATACAATGATTGCGTAGTCCCGGTTGGTATCTGCATTATTGTGCCAGGCGGTGGTGGTGACAGCCTGTTTCCAGGTTTCACTACCCCATGGTTCGAAACTCCCGTTTTGGGCTACGGTGAAATCAAGTGAACTGTACCAGTTACCTGCACCATTGGAAACGCAATGTCCTGCTGTTAGGACATGCTTTTCGGTAATCAATGTGCCAGTACATCCTACATCAATGCGGCCGTTAAACCAATGAGGATTTTGTACGGTATTGGTAATTTGTATTCTATCGTCAGCACCTATAACAACAGAGGGAAATAATCTCTTATTATTATATGTGATTGTGGGTAATTGAGATTTTGATGAAAAGATACTTGCATCTAAGCCCTGTGATTCAATGATTGCGATCGCTTGCTCCAACAGTACAAGTTCCATCCCGTCTACTTTTGCTATATATTGCTTACCGTCTGGAGTGACAGCTATGGCACTTAAAGATGAGGCGCGCTCAGTTAAAGTATACTCTTTCTCAATAGAGGCTTCGTCGACTACTGGTTGTTTTGCAACATTATGTCCGCTTATGAAGCTCGCAGTTTGGTCTATCTCAACAAAATTGTAAAGGGGGCCTGCGTGTGATACCCCTGAAAGTATTGCCAGTGAAAGAAAAATATGAGTCCGATTCATATCCAATTCCTCACAGTTAATTTTTATATGGCTTTGGCACAACCAATCCTTTTTGCACTAGTTTCTGTGCGGGTGAATAATATAGTATTGCTATTTGGATTTACAACTCGGCAAAACGATTTTTAATTTAACTGGCGCCATAATCTTTATGTTTTATTTGGTGATCACTGAAATTTACAATTTTTCTTTTTAATGCTCTGAGGGTTCCAAAACACAATAGCCTGGAACGATAAAACCCATTTTTCTGGGTAAGTTTACGTTACCCCAGCGATGGTTTTATGCTTAAAAATAATCCTGGGAATAGGTGGCAAGATGTAATTGACTCCAATTCATTTGGTCAGTAATTAGAATTTTCTCGTATTCTATTTGTAGAAAATTATGTGTGAGATGTCACGCCAAATTAACAGTTAAATTTCGGGTATTGTCGAATAGGTCGAAGAGGAAACCCTAAGGTCATAGCATTCTTGGAAATACGATATGAGTGTGACCTTTCCCCCTGCATTAGTACCATTCGCAGGATGAGATTCTTGTAAATTACGCCACCTTTTGAGCAAACTCAACTGGGCGGTATATAGCCGAGTGAGCTGTGCGGCCTGATGGTGTTGTAGTGTTCTCGCCACTGACCGATTTCCTAGCGTGCTTCTTCCAATGTTCTGAACCAGGAGGGTGTTCAAAACTCTGTGTCAGCCAAGTAGCCTCATAGGCTGATGTATTTCTCTAATCGCTCCGGGAAGTGGATCGCGAGCTGTGACAACGTCAGGTTCCAGTTTTGAATTGGACGCGACCAGCGCTCGGAGGCTTTCAGTATACCGGCATACAACAGCTTGAGTAAGCTGTTCTCACTGGCGAAGCCGCCCTTGGTCTTGGTCAGCTTCCGGAACTGCCGGTGGACAGCCTCGACAGCGTTGGTAGTGTAAATCGCCTTACGCACGTATTCGGGATATTTGAAGTAGGTGGACAGGGTGGGCCACTTGTTGCGCCATGACTTGATTACCATTGGATATTTGTCGCCCCCCTGACCTCCAACTCGTCCAGGGCGCTCTCGGCGGCATTGAGCGTAGCTGCTTTGTAGACGCACTTGAGGTCGACCATGAAGGCCTTCTGATTCTTCGAGGCCACGTACTTCATCGAGTTACGGATCTGATGGATGATACAGTGCTGGATCTCAGTTTTGGGGTAGAGGCTCTCGATGGCCTCGGGGAAGCCCTGCAGGCCGTCCACACAGGCAATCAGGATGTCTTTAACTCCACGGTTGTAGAGGTCAGTTAGCACGCTCAGCCAGTGGTGTGCGCCTTCCTGCCCGGAGAGGTAGAGCCCCAACAGCTCTTTCTTACCTGCGATGTTCAGGCCAAGGATCGTATAAATGGCCTTATTTGTATAGCGGTCGTTTTCCTTGATTTTGTAGTGGATAGCGTCGAGCCAAACGATAGGGTAGATAGCCTCCAGGTCGCGCTCACGCCAGGCCTGCAGTTCAGGCAGTAGCTTGTCTGTAACGGTATTGATGGTGCCGTTGGAGAGCTCCATGCCGTAGATCTCGGCAATGTGGGTACGGATGTCCTGGTAGC
Organism: Microbulbifer sp. 2205BS26-8; assembly: GCF_030731025.1. NCBI lineage: Bacteria > Pseudomonadati > Pseudomonadota > Gammaproteobacteria > Cellvibrionales > Microbulbiferaceae > Microbulbifer > Microbulbifer sp. 2205BS26-8. The sequence goes on from NZ_JAVAMR010000002.1 coordinate 117,631, forward strand.
TGTTACCCAGGGCAAACAGCGCGATGACCTTGCGTTCCAGTTCGTCGGTTAGCTGGGTTTGGTGCTTCTTGACGATCTGCGGCTCGAAGGTGCCAGAACGGTCCCGCGGCGCCTGCAGCTCAAAGCTGCCAGCGGGACTTTTTATGGTTTTGGAAGTGGTACCATTCTTGCGGTTGGTCTTGTTCTCGCTGGTGAGGTGCTCCTCCAGCTCCGCTCTCATGGCAGTTTCAGTGAGTTGTTTGATCAGTGGAGTCAGGATACCGTCTTTACCGTTGAGGTTTTTGCCCTCACGCAGCGCCTTGACAGCGGCCTCCATATCGAAGGTAGGTTTGGTCATGGGTCATCTCTTTTTTGCTAATGGTAAAGAAATGACACAGAATTCTGAATACTACCCTCATGTAGCAAACAAAGGCTTTGATGCTGCAAGGGCGTCCCTTGGACGTACAAGAGGCACTTATAATATCCTTAACCGGCCTGCGCCTATCGCTACCTGAATAGGCCCTTTCGCTGGCTGCCCTATGCCAACGAGGCTGTTTATCCCTGCTACATCCTGCACCAGACCATCACGGTGACTGCCGTATTTACGTTAGGTAGCCTGCCCCTGGGGCCAGTATTCGAGCCCCTGCTGGTTTTATTGATTACCGTTGCAGGATGCCTGCTACTACACGAACTGCTTATTCGCCGGGTGCCGCTGCTGCGCTTACTGTTCGGCTTGAAACCCCTCACAGGAAAATGCAGCCCGGCAGCGGACAGCCTGGCCCAGGGCACCTGAAGGCATCATTTCTGGGCCAGGCTGGCCTCCACCTGCTGCAGGGCCCGGCGCATCAAGGCGTAAAACCCGTTGCTGCGGGACTGGCTGAGGTGTCTACCCAGCCCCAGTTCTTCAAATAACCGGGGCAGGTCGAGAGCGCTAATCTCCCCGGCCGTGCGCCCATCAATCTGTGACAGTAGCAGTGCCCCCAGGCCTTTGACCACACGGCTGTCACTGTCCAGTTCAAAGAAATGGCGCCCGCCCTCCTGCCGGTGCACCAACCAGGCCTGGGATTCGCAGCCCTGTACGAGATTTTCCTGGCGGCGAACTTCCGGTTTGTGGTGAATCACCTTGCCCCAAAGCAACAATTCCCGGTAGCAGCTCTGCCAGTTGCGCTGGGAAACCAGGTGTGCCAGTGACAACCGGGTCAAGTCGTCCCGCTGCCCACTGCCACTTTCCCGCTGTAACTGCTCCGCAGTTGGCCGGTGGAAATCACAGTACGCCCCTAGGGCCTGCAACAAAGCCCGGATATCGCTGTCGGTATTGTAAGCCGCAACAGAGGCACGCACCGTGACCGGATTGCTGCCAGCCCGGCCCAGCAGTTGCGCACAGTGGTGCCCCACCCGTACGGCAATGTCCCGTTCATCCAGCCAGTGCATAAGATCGGCGGCACTGCCCTGTACCGGCACAAAGGACGCAATACCCAGGTTGTTGCGGGCCTGGCTCACCAAGTGAAAGTCTGGCGATACCTCCAGTTCGCGATGCAACCAGTGCACCAGCTTCTGTTCGTGCGCGGCCATAGCCTCGCGGTCCTGCCGGGCAAGAAATGCCAGCACGGCCCCAAGCCCGGCAATCGCCGCCAGCGGAGAGGTGCCGGCTTCAAATTTATGCGGTAACCCGGCGTAGCGGCTGGTCTGTAGCCCCACTTCTGTAATCATCTCTCCACCGCCGAGCCAGGGGGGCATGGCTTCCAGCAACGCTTCGCGACCGTAGAGCAATCCGATACCGGTGGGCCCGTAGAACTTATGCGCAGAGCACACAAAGAAATCACAGCCAATTTTTTGTACATCAACCACTTCATGGGCCGCCAGTTGGGCGCCATCTACAATCCACACACTGCGTGTGTGTTGCACCTGCCGGCGCACCTGGGCCAAATCCGGACGCAACCCGATTGCGTTGGCGCCTCCGGTGATGGAAACCACCCGGGTGCGCTCATTCAGCACGGTGTTAAGCTGGTCAAACCGGGGGACACCCGCCGTATCCGGCACATATCGCAGCGTTAATTGATAGCGCTCGGCCGCCATCTGCCAGGGCACGATGTTGGCATGGTGCTCGGCGGTGGAAATCACGATCTCATCGCCGGGGGCGAGGCCACTGCACAGGCAGTGGGCAAGCAGATTCAGGGCTTCGGTGGCACCGCGGCAAAAGACCATTTCATTGGGGCTGGCGGCATTGACAAATTCCGCTGCCTGCCCGCGCACCCGCTCCACCATTTCCGTGGCTTTACGGGCGAGCCGGTGACTGGACCTGTGGGTGTTGGCACTGCTGTGCATATAATAATCGCGCACGGCATTGATCACCGACAAGGGCTTCTGTGTGGTCGCCGCGTTATCCAGGTAAACCAGCCGCGCATTTTCCCCCTGGGCAAAGAGTGGGAACTGCCGTTTGAATGCCTCTGCCGAAAAGCTCATAGGGAAAATAACATCTCGGTATTGTGACGGGTTGTATTGGCGATCTCATCTGTAGAAACGCCGCGCAACTCGGCCAGCTCTGCAGCGATTAATGGCAGGTGTTCGGGACTGTTGCGCCGCCCCTGTCGGCCCGATAAGGGCATATCCGGGGCATCGGATTCCAGCAGCAGGCTCTGCAGCGGCACGCGGGAAAACGTGCGGCGCGTTTTCGCCGCACGTGGGTAGGTGACAGTGCCACCCACCCCCAGATAGAACCCCAACTGCCAGTAATCCCCGGCCATCTGCTCGCTGCCACTAAAGGCGTGCACAACTCCACCGCGGGGAGGGCGATAGTGTTTCAGCAGCCGCAACACGGCATTGTGTGTACGGTGTACATGTAATACCAGGGGAAGCTGCAACGCGCAGGCCACTTCTATCTGTAGCCGGAACACGGCCTCTTGCAGGGCCAGGGGGGTGTCTATGGCGGTGTCCAGGCCGCACTCGCCTACCGCCACACAGGCATATTCGCGCACATGCGAGGTGAGGGCGTGACCGAGCTGATCCAGTCCCTCTGCCGATACGGTCAAATCCTCTATCCTGCCTACCCACCAGGGGTGAATACCCGCAGCCGCATACCAGCCCGGCTGGCCTTTGACCAGGTCTGCAAGGGGTTGCCACTGGGCCTCGCAAACGCCGGGAATAATCATCCGGCTGACACCGGCAGCCAAGCACCTTTGCCAAACCCGGCTCCTGTCCGGTGCAAAGGCATCAAAGTCAAAATGACAATGGCTGTCGATCAATTTCACTGAGCTCTCCGGGTTACCCGCACCTAGGTACGGGGCAATCACCCCCTCCCTGCCCGGTCTCAAACACCAAAGCCACTGCGGGGCATTGCCTGTATTGTAACGGCCCGCACCCGCCTGAAAAAAGTGGCCTCGCCTGCCCCCCCGGCCTGTGAGCCGTTGGGAAAAGCCCCTGCGTAACCACAAGATCCAGCCCCTCAAAACCGGTCTGCCAGCACCGGGCCTCATCGGGCCTTCCAACTGTTGCGAGCGGTTCGGCAATGCACAAGGGGTGCCCCGGCATGCCGGGGCTGGAGAGAAACTCCCAACTGGGCGCTACCCTTAGAGTTGCAGCTTTCTTATCAGGCGCGCACTGGTAGTACCCTGTACCAGCAGGGAGAAAAGAACCACACCGAACACCATGGATTGGATAGTCCACCAGTAAGGCAACTCAACCGGTAAAGACAGTACCAGTGCCACGGCAATAACGCTGTGCAAACCACCCCAGCTCATCAGCAGTCGCCAGGATTTTGGAATCGGCGGGCCGACAAATCGCGTGAGCGGTGCGACCAATACCACCGACAGCGCCCGCGAACCCAGGGCTGCCGCCGTTGCGATCAGCATCGCCAGCCATTGGTGCGTGAACATCTCAAAGGTAATCACCAGTCCCATGATGACGAAGATGATGGCTGTAAACAGCAATCCCAGCCACTCCCAGGTCGGTTCGGCGTCGGCGAGATAGGTTTTGCTCTGTTTGCGCAAACAGGAACGGGCCACAATGGCACAGATCATCACTGAAATAATGCCCGATACCTTGAATACGCTTTCCGCCAGGTAGAAGCTGCCAAACGCGGCAATGACCAGGGTCATCAGTGCCGCACTGGGGGAGCGCAAGAACAGGATCACCAGGGAGGTGACCAGGCCGAATACCAGCCCGCAGGCCACACCACCAAAAAAAATCATACAGAAATACAGTGCTACCGAACCGGCACTCAGTGACGGGGCCTCACTCCCCCCCTCCATCAGAGAGTAGGTTGCCAGCCCCAGCATCAGGGAGTAAAACACCACCGCTGCAGCGTCATTAAAAAGGCTCTCCCCCTCGACGAGAGTCACCAAATCCTTCCCACTGTGTGCCCGCCGCAATAAATTGACCACCGATACAGGATCGGTAGCGGCGAGGATCGCACCGGTCAACAGCGCTGCTGTCCAGGGGAATCCCTGAGGGTGTCCGATACCATAGTAAGTGATTGTCGCGATCAGAAAGGCACAGACAACCAGGCCCAGAGTAGAAAATAACAGGATCGGACCTATCCAGCGCTTCAATGCTTTTGGGTCCAGCTGCCAGGCCGATTCAAAAATCAGAACCGGCAGAATAACGAAAAAAACCAGATCACGCAGGCTGGTTGCCCGCACTCCGGTGTCGTACTCGATCACCGGCAGCAACAGAGCAGCCAGCACCCCGGCAACCAGGCAGCCGAGCGTGTTATCGATGCGCAGGATGCGTGCGATGCCCAGTCCAATAACCGCCGCCAGGGCCAGGTAAAGCCCCTGCCCTACAATGGTGACCAAATCACTCACGGGTTTGTCCCCTTGCAGTGCTTCAAACTGGCAATAGAAATATTAATTTTAATAGCTTTAGGCAATAGCTATTCCCCGGTTTTCCTCAACAGGCACACTTCAGAGACCAAACCCCGCACAATTGGGGCTTTCAACAGCCTTTTTCCCTGATGTGACTCCCCAAAGAATAGCTTGCGCAAAAGACAGACCTCACCATAGACTGTACATCTATACAGTTTGGATCCCGAATATGTCCGATAACAAAAGCGCCAACCCACTGCGTCACCACAAGGGGCGGGGTGCGGCCAGTAATATGGCCGGGCGTTTCACCCCTTATTCAAGCACCCGCGAGGGGGATGGGTGGGCGGTCAAAGCCGAACCGCTGGAGCGCCTGCTCACCGAGGCCATCGAGGAAAAGGCCCGATCGATCATTGCCACCAATCAATCGCCCGATATCCCCTTTACCCAGTCAATCAATCCTTACAGAGGGTGTGAGCACGGGTGTATTTATTGCTATGCCCGCCCAGCCCATGCCTACATGGATCTCTCTCCCGGCCTCGACTTCGAGAGCAGGATTTTTTTCAAGCCGAACGCCGCGACCCTGCTGGAACAGGCGCTGCGCAGGCGGAACTACCGCTGCAGCCCCATTGCACTGGGCACAAACACCGACCCCTACCAGCCGCTGGAAAAAGAAAAAGGTATCACCCGGACAATACTCCAGATGATGCAGCAGTTCCGACAACCGACAACCATTGTCACCAAGGGGCAGCTGATCCTGCGCGATTTACCGATTCTGGCAGAGATGGCCCAGGACAAGCTGGTCCAGATCGCCATTAGTGTCACCACACTGGATAATGCCCTGAAGAGAAAGCTGGAACCCCGCACAGCGGGCCCGTCTGCCCGGTTGCGTATTATTGAGCAACTGAGTGGTGCCGGGATACCCACGACAGTACTCGCGGCGCCAATGATCCCGGCACTCAATGACTGTGAACTGGAGGCTATCCTCACCGCTGCCCGCGATGCCGGCGCCGAGCACGCCGCCTACATCCTGTTGCGGTTACCCCATGAAGTGGCGCCATTATTCCGCGAGTGGCTCGCAGTACACTACCCGCAAAGGGCCAGACACGTGATGAGCCTGATACGGCAAAGCCGCGGCGGGCAAGACTATCAAAGCGACTTTTCCCAACGCCGTACCGGTACCGGGGTATTTGCACAGTTATTACGCCGGCGCTTTCATGTTGCCACCGGCAAACTGGGCCTGAATAACCGCCGCCTGTCGTTAGACTGCAGTGGATTCCGACCCCCGCCCGAAGCCGGCGAGCAGCGCGTGTTATTCTAGCGGCAGCAGAGGGTATGCACTATAAACAGTCTCTGAGCAGGTGAGCTACTGGATGCGTTGTTGGTTTGTCTATCTGATCCGCACGGGCAGCGGCACACTCTATACGGGGATCACCACAGATACCCGGCGGCGCTTTGCCGAACACTGTACCGGCGGCGCCAGAGCTGCCAGGGCCCTGCGCGGCAAGGGGCCACTCACTTTGGAATACCAGATCGAGACGCCGGACAAACCCACAGCTCTCAAACTGGAAAGGGCTATCAAGCGGTGGCCCAAGCAGAAAAAGGAGGGGCTGATTGCCGGCACAGAGCCGCTGCCCCATGTATGATTCCGCCAACCGCAAAGCTGGGCATAAAACGCATCAGGCACCCTGAAAAACCCGAACAGCACCGCCCTCTCCCAGCGGGCAGGCTGCGGTGTGTCACAGCGATAAAAAGCGGGGGGAATCAACACCCTCCCCCCGAGAGAGAAATCCTATCGCTCTATCTTGGGGTCAATAGCCAGGCCACTTCCTGTGCCGGTACCCGCCCTTTCAACCCCCCAGGCACCTCACGCTGGCGCAGCATCCTCACTTGATAGTTTGCCTCATAGCAATCAAAGATCGCCCTTGAGCTAACCGAGAAAGGCGGCCCGGCAAGCAGTGACTGCTCATACTCAAAGGTAATCAACAATTGCGGGGCAGCACCAGTTATGTCCATCAAGTGCCCGGTATACGCTTTGCGCATATCCGCAGGCAGAGCCACCAAAGCCGCGCGGTCGTAGATGGCATCCACAGTGCCAAGTAACGCTGCATCGAGATCAAATATATCGCCCACAAAAACCGTTGTGTTATCCCCATGGTAGCGCTTAAGCCGGTGCACCCTTTCGGTTTGTGGTATCACCCCCAGCTCTTGAAACAGCTGCTGCACAGCCATCTCACTCAGCTCGGCCCCGACCGTGTGAAGCCCTTTGGATTTCAGCCAGGCAATATCCCGGGTTTTACCGCAAAGGGGGAGAAAGACACAGTCCCCTTCGGACAGTGAAAGCTCTGGAAGGAGTTCCGCTAGCAGGGAATTTCCCGATTGTTCATGAAAACCAATGTCGTTCTTCTGCCACTTATCCAGCCAGAATGATTCTTTCATCGCACAACCTCTGCCTGCCCCAATCTGTGCCAATACCATTGAATGGGTCTCTGCCCGGCAACCGGATTTGCTGCCGGACACAGGGGGGTTTGTTACCGCTTCCCCCTTCGGTTTGGGCTCCGCAACCCGTCTACTTGAACAGGGATTACAGGGGCGACCATCACCAGGGAATTTCACTACCATCGTAATCGTAAAAGCGGCCGCTGTAAGTGATATCAGCTTCCAGCAGGATTTTTTTTAGGCCGTTGACACTTTGCTCGGCGGTAATCAATGCCCCGGGGCCTCCCATTGCCGTTTTCACCCAGCCGGGGTGCAGCGCTATCACCGCAATGCCCCGTTCGCACAAGTCGATGGACAGACTCTTGACTACCTGATTGAGTGCGGTTTTGGAGGTGCGATAGATATAGCCACCTCCGGAGCGGTTGTCGGCAATACTGCCCACCTTGCTGCTCATCATGGCAATGACCTTGTGATCGCTAGCCGCTACATTGCCACAGAAGGTCTCCGACATCATGTAGGGCGCGATGGTATTGGACTCCAGCACCCGACGCCACTCACTGCGATCCATCTTTCCAAAGCACACGCCCGGGGGGCCGTAATAGCCGGCATTATTGAGCAGGATATCGATAGCTTCTCCCTTGAGCGCCTCGCCCAGGGAAAGCATTTGTGCCTGATTGGTCACATCGAGTTGGATCAGCTCTACCCGCGGGTGTGCAGCCTGCAGGGACTTGAGTGCATCGGCACTGTCCGGGTCCCTGCAACAGGCAAACACCCGCCAGTCATCCCTGGCGAATTGGGTACACACCTCAAGGCCGATGCCGCGGTTGCTTCCGGTAATCAGTATGGTGCCAGACATTTCAACTCCTTCAATGTTATTCTTGGACAACGCGATCATAGCAACTGTAAGGCAATGTACTACGCACCAAGTGATCTCTTCTGGCTTTTGCTGCTCGTTGCGGGGGCCTGGTATGTCTGGGCAGGTATGGCGGCAAAGGAACAGGTACGCCGGGCCGCTTCCGCTCACTGTAAGCAGTTGGGGGTGCAAATGCTGGATGACACCGTTATGCTGGTGCGAACCCGCCTGAAGCGTGACAGGCGCGGCCAGATAGCCCTGCAGCGCAACTATGAATTTGAATTTACCTCCACGGGGCAACACCGCTACTCCGGTGTGGCGGTTCTGCATGGCCGCCGTATTGAGCAGCTGCAACTGTCTCCACACCACCTGAGCTGAATGGTCACAGGGTGGCAAACCACCAACCGATTCCCTTCCCGTGAGACTGAAAATACCCGGGTCGACTTCCACGGATTGCAGGCTGCGGCAAGGCCCCTGTACTCCTGGCGCATTTCCGCCAGGGCGCGCGGCAGCCGCCCCCTTTGCGTTTTCAAGCCGCTGGGATTTGCGCGAAACCCGAACATTCTAGCCTTTTTCGCGGCAGCGTTGCGCCGTTTCAGTTCAGCGGCCTCCGCCCTGAACACAATCATTGCACCCAGACACGGGCCAATATACCCTGCTATCTCCAGCCACCACCCAGCTCAGCCTTAAAAGACGGATGCGCCCGGCAAGCGGACCAGCCACGGGGGAACGTCCAGGCTTGCGGGGGAATAGACCTCAGGAGTTTACCCATTCAGGTATCCGTGAAGGCTGCACCCAACAGGGACGCTCTGTGAATAACAAACATATCATGATCTATGGCGCTTACGGCTATACGGGCGAACTGATCGCCCGCGAGGCTGTAGCGCGGGGATACCACCCGATCCTGGCCGGGCGCAATGCACAAAAGCTGCAGCTTTTGGCCGACGAGCTCAATCTGCCCGCCGTGGTGATCCCGCTCGATACACAGGAAACCCTTGAACAAAGCCTGCTAAACGTAGACCTGGTGATACATTGCGCGGGCCCTTTCTCTGCCACTGCCGAGCCCATGATGCGTGCCTGCATCAACGCACAGACCCATTACCAGGATATTACCGGGGAAATCGCTGTCTTCGAGGCCGCGTACAGCCTTGGGGACAAGGCCCGCACAGCCGGAATCGTCCTGTGCCCGGGTACCGGTTTTGACGTGATCCCCACAGATTGTCTCGCCGCTGCCCTGCACGCCGCCATGCCCTCGGCGACACATCTGGTTCTGGGATTTGATTCAGATTCCAGCCTCAGCCCAGGCACGGCAAAAACAGCCATAGAGGGCCTGGGCATTGGCAGTGCCGTTCGGCGCAATGGCAGGATTCAGGTAACCCGGCACGGGCAGGTGACCCGTCAGGTCGATTTTGGGCGGGGAGCTAAATTTGCTGTCGCCATCCCCTGGGGAGATATCGCCACCGCCTTCCACTCTACCGGCATTGGCAACATCGAGGTCTATATTCCCATGCCACCGGGGCGGGCAAGGAAATTACAGTACCTCAATACATTCCGCTGGCTACTGCGCAACAACCGGGTGCAAAACTGGCTCAAGGCAAAGGTCAATAAATCCCTGCGGGGACCCAGTGACACCTATCGCGCAAAACACAAAACCTGGGTCTGGGGAGAAGTGCGCAATGATCGCCGCGGCGAGCGCAAGGTGGGCCGTCTGGTTACTGCCAATGGCTATGATGTCACCGTATCCGGCGCACTGGCTGTGATGGAGTTTCTAGTCGATTATGCGGGCGATGGAGGGTATTTCACCCCCTCAGCACTGTGCGGTGCCGGGTTGGTGGAAAAATTACCAGGCTCCAGTGCCCTAGACATCACCAGCGGTTAATTCAAACCCGTTTTTTCATGGATATGGCAGGCGGGATTGCGCTTCCCCGGAATCTACCATTGCTGTGCTCTTCCCGATTTTTGCCCCTCCGGCCGTGACCCCTGCGGATTGACGGTCATTATATTTCACTTTTTCAGGCTTCATCGTTCTGACATCAAACGGTCAACTCCGTGTAATACTCCATACTTAAGTTTGCGGCATGCGAGGCTTATCGATGAATTTAAAGAGTCTTGATGTGTCACTGGTGCTGTACATGATGGAGCGGGCGTCTCGCCCGCACTCGCACAGGCACTATCTCTGGCTATCCAGGTCTGGAGATGGTTGGTTATCCGTATCGGTACTGGCAAGTTACATCGTTTTGAATAACGCCATTTCGTTGTTTATCGCAGCGTGCACCGCTGTTACGCTGGAGCGCTCCCTGTATTGGACCATCAAAAATACCACACGGCGGCTACGCCCGGCCCAGGCAATTCCAGGCATGCAAACAGCCATTGTGGCTTTTGACCGATTCAGCCTGCCCTCCGGGCATACCTCCGCCGCTTTCCTCTTTATCACATTTATGTGCCTGGGTATCAGCCCTGTATGGGGTTTTGGGTATATCTGGGCCCTCGGCGTGGGTGCTGCCCGGGTGAGCCTAGGGGTGCATTACCCTTCAGACGTGTGTGCCGGCGCCATGCTCGGTACCAGTGTCGCATTGATAACGGTATCTGCCCTGTTATGAAAATACTCTATGGAGTTCAGGCTACCGGTAACGGACACATTGCCCGTTCACGTACCCTGGCCAAGGCGTTAGAAAAGTATCCGCAGATACAAATACAGTGGCTCTTCTCCGGTCGACCGCGGGAAAACCTATTTGGGATGGAGCCGTTCGGGGATTTCTGGTGGCGTAGAGGCATGACCTTTGTGCACCGTAAGGGCAAACTCAAGAGCCTCGCAACCCTGAGACAATTGCGTTTATTGCAGGTCGGGAAGGAAATTACCGAGTTACCGGTGACTGGCTTCGATTTCATTATCAGTGATTATGAACCCATTACCGCCTGGGCCGCTAAGATCCGTAAAATACCCAGTATCGGTATCGGCCATCAGTATGCCTTTCTGCACTCAATACCAATGCCGCGATTCAACTGGCTATTCCACACCATACTGCGGTCTTTTGCCCCCACGCAAAGAAGTCTTGGCCTGCACTGGCACCATTTTGGCAACCCGATCCTTCCGCCTATCGTCCCGCCCCGGCGGGAACCGGATACGGAGGTTGGCGAGCATATTCTGGTTTACCTGCCCTTCGAAGATCCGCTGCCGATGCTAGAGGCACTGTCCAAGGTCGACCGCCAGTTTATTGTCTACGGGGTAGCGGACACACTGGCTGCGGCTGACAACATCCAACTGAAGGCCCCTTCGACAGTGGGCTTTCAGCGGGATCTGGCCAGTGCCAGGGCGGTGATCTGCAACAGCGGATTCGAACTGCTTGCGGAAACCCTGGCCCTGGGAAAGCCCATACTGAGCCGACCTCTCGCCTATCAATTCGAGCAGGAGGCCAATGCCAAGGCATTGGATCAGCTGCAACTGGCGAAAGTTGTCAAACGCATTGATGCCGACAGCATCACCGCCTGGCTTGACGCCCTCCCCACACCGCAGCGTATCCAGTGGCCCAATGTCGCCGAAGCTATCGCCCAATGGATAGCCGATGGCTGCAAACAGCATCCCGCCGCGCTGGCTCGGTCACTCTGGTGCCAGGTAACCCCACCTCCCAGCGAGGAACCGACACCTGCCTACGGGAAAATACGCTAGAACCCGCGGCCAATCGCGTTATATGCCAGCCCGCTGACTTTGCTTTCGCGGCTGGTGCAAATTGCATAGTACCCTGTGTCCCCGACACCCGATGGTGATATTCGCCTACCGGCTTATTGGGCAACAAAAGCACTTCCCTGTGCTGGTTTTTATTCCTTTTTATTCAATGGTCGAATTTTTCAACAGCAGCCATTCAACGGACTTTTATAAGCCGCGGTAAAAACTGCTCTGCTGGCTTGCGCGTGTGTTCTGCCCTGCAGTGAACTGGAACATACAGGAGTCATCTGTATAATCCATGTAGTTGAATATCGGATCAACGCCTGCCGACCCCGGGCAGGAATCGCGGCCCACCGGGCAACCGAATGCGGGGGATGCTTCCGCCGGTGTGTCCGAAACGAAATCGCCGGGATTGCTGCACCCACCCTGGAAAGTATGGTAAAGACCGATCCAGTGACCGACCTCGTGAACAAGTGTGTCGCCTTCATTGTACGGCGATGCACTACCACCTGGTAAAGATCCGGTTAGGATAACCACACCATCGTTGACCGGGTTGGATGGATAACTGCTTGGAAAGGTCGCCCAGCCGAGAAGACCACTGCCGATATTTGCCACATATATATTCAAGTCCGCAGCACCCCCAACACGCAGAGAAGACTTCATTGAAAATTCGGCGCCGGAACCTGGAGTGACCCTATACCAGTTATTATTTGCGGTTGTGGTAGTGGAAACCAGGTTAAAGGAAAATGCCGTACCTGAAAATCCGGAATTAAGCACGTTCATCTGGTTATTGATTTCAGCTTGGGTGAGCGCACCATTACCTGCACTGTCTGTTATGACATGAAAGTACACATTAACAGTAGCGGGAATAAGCTGTTGGGAATACTCATCACCATGAGCGAACTTCTGGCGCATACTGTTGAAGTACTGTTCCTGTAACTCAGCCTCTTCTCTGCTTGGATGTTCAGTTCCGCAGTGGCGCAATATCCCCTCCGCTGACTGGTCCTTTGCAACATTTTTAGCAGCAGCAGAAAATGAGAATAATGAAACAAGCAGAGCCCCAAAAATCCATAGACTGCGGCAGGAGATTTTATTATTTAAAGTTATCATGGGTAGTCGTTTCCTATACCAAAATTTCCTTATTTTGCCACCCAGCTTCATCGGGCAGCGTCAATTCCCTAGCAGGCTGCAACGACAATCAATAGCGATCAACCGTACAGGCAACATTGCAAACAAAGAACTGAAAAATAAAAACAGCAGAGGCTATGAAATACAAGAAGACTCGTAGATTTGCACCAAAACCCAAAACAAAAAGTGAACAGTTTGCAAAAACCGCAAAGCCACCCAGTGGCGCAGTACAAATAATCAGCCCGAGAGGTCCGCCAAATATAAGAGCCCTGAAAGCAAACACAACAAGAAAGTGCGCTTTTTTATAACCAGATCACAAATAACTGATATAAAATATTACCTAATTACCATCGAGCTTAAGCCTGCGCTGCAAGGGTGTACGATTTCACCCCGAAAAATAAGAGTTTTAACGAAGCAGGAGGCTCCACCTCCTTCCGTAGCTCTAGATTTCGCAGATCAGAGAGAATAGCCGACACTTGCCATCTCCTTATATTTAGGGTTATGCAGGGTATGCAGCCACTAACTCATAAAGGTTGCTTAGCTTGGATGGTAATTAGGAAATATTATAAGCTGTCGTGAAAACCTCCCTAACAATGCAAATACAAACAACAGACAGCCTGTAATACATACCAATAAAGTAAATAAATGTCAGACCTACACGAAATATAAAATTCACCATCCCATCGACTGTCTTTTTATTTTCTGGTAAATGGGTCAAATTTTCCCTGCCCAAAAAAAGCCTCAGCAACCGCATCAAAAAATTGTGACCTCTATTTCCCGCAACCACTCTATTAATGGCAGACGCTGATCCTTGCAATCCATCGACAGCTGACCAGGCTATCTTAACTGCAACCCCATCCCACCCACTTCTGCGGCTTGGCATTTCGCTACGGGGATTGCGCTAATGCTGGTGGCGATACAGTCTCTAACCAGACTCGTTCAAGCTTTCGCGCGGCGTATCCCAACCGTTGAAGACACTTGTAGCACGGTATCGCATCAGTCCCAGAGGCATTGTCTGCAATTTTGCCTGTGCAGAGAGCGCTTCCGCACCCAAGCATGAAACGCATTGCAGAGCAGTTTTTCTGGCCACCTTCAACGGATCACAGCATTTGTGGTTTCAAAACAGCACATTACAAAACATCACCGCCTCAAATCCTGTTGTCACTGCATCCGCAGGTTTCCAAATCATAAGATATCAATTGAAGGAACCATGAAAATTTCGGGTTTGCCTTTCCCATTGTAAAAACCCCTGTGGTCTTTCAGGCTTTTAGAATCACAAAATCGCATCCTTTCGGGTACCGCAATACACCGGGTCTTTATTGGCGGTTGATACCACAAATTTTGTGCATTCCCCCTTGTGACGGTAGCCCGAAAGTGCGGGGTGGTTTCCGACATTCAACACACCGGCACAATCCTGGGCCTTTTAAGGCGCCCTCGGCAAAAACCGGGCAGTTTCCGTTACCTGCCGATTTTTTGCACTGGCATGCCGGGGCCAACCCGTGAATCTTGTGTTTACCGATAAGCTTATTAAAATACACTCAGGGCGTGAGCTCTGCTGTGATGCGCCCTTGGACCCCAGGATTTTAACCGGCCCTACCCTTTGCAATAACGGGTATCGCCGGGCATGATCTGAGCCAGCGCAAATAACGGCAAGGGTTGCTTGTATGACGGTTTTCCTCGCCATCATTCTTCTGGCTCTGGCCGCCTGGTTAATCCCTTTCTATTACAATCGCTGGCGCTTGAACTACCGCCGCGCCAAACCACTGAGTGACAAACAGCTACAGTTGCTCGGGGAAACACTGCCTCTCTACCATTCCCTGAACCCGCAACAGCAGGGAGAATTGCGGGGAAATATCGCTCTGTTTCTGCACGACAAGACGTTTGTCGGCTGCGAGGGATTGCAGGTCGATGAGAGAATGAAAGTGGCCATTGCCGCCCACGCCTGCCTGTTGCTGTTGGGGCGCAAAAATGCTTGCTATCCCAGTCTCTACAGCCTGCTTCTCTATCCGGATACCTATGTCGCACAGGAAACAAAACGGGAGGGCTATATAGAAACCGCAGGACACAGTGTGCGGGCGGGAGAGGCCCATTACCGCGGTCCCGTGGTCCTGTCCTGGGGTGACCTGGAGGAGAATCTGCAGCATCCCCAGAAAGGGCACAATGTGGCCCTGCACGAGTTCGCGCATAAGGTGGATGAGGAGGATGGCCGCTTCGATGGCCGCCCCCTGTTCGAACGGGCCAGTGAGGGGGCCAACTGGGCCGGGGTGATGAACAGGGAGTTTGCCCGTCTGCGCCGGCGCGCCCAATTCGGCAACCTGGCTGACGAGGCACCCTCGGTGCTCGATCTCTACGGCGCGCAGTCACCCGCGGAATTCTTCGCTGTGGCCACAGAGACTTTTTTTACCATCCCCGTGGCGATGCGGCAACTGCACCCACAATTGTATGAGGAACTGAGTCAGTTTTATCGGTTGGACCCCGCAACCCTTATGAGCGGGAAACCTTCCGCTGTTTAGCCGGTTGGTATGCGGGAATGCCCCCGTCTTTACCCCCCATCAAAGCGGACTGCGCACTTACTAACCCCTTTTCCAAGGTAACTCCACACCGCCCGGGCCACTATCACACCCATGGGCGGTTTTAAACTGCAGGTTGAATTTATCCCGCAATGCTCTGCACGGAGCACCCGGCCCCACTACTTTCGGGTTCGCTCCGGCAGGGGGAAGGGAGGGTAATCTACCGGCAACAGGAGCCAATCCCGCTACCGGCCGGCGGCCAACAGGCAGGAAACGCGATTGATCCGCTGGGTACAGGGATTCCCAGACGGATTTATGGCTGGGCAGTACCGGAAGCGCCCAGCAGCGGATTGCAGTTCTGAATAATTACCCGCCCCTCAAGAATATTTCCCCTGGAGTACTCAGTGAAAATACATTGATTGGTGTTGGGATCGTAGTTTTCGATCCATAGATTGTCGTCTTTCCAGGTAGCCCCAATATGCCGAAACCCCTCCGGCACAGAGATTCGCATGACGCCGCCAAAACGCTTCACAAACACCTGCTGGTAGTGGAAATAATAGGCCAGCCAGCCCGCCAGAAAGAAGACCGCGGCCACGATAGCGCCTATTTTCAGGCTGCCCATACGGCTGCCCACATAGAGAGAGAGAATCACCAGGGCGATAACCGCCGCCCAGTAGAGATAGGTAACCATGCCTGTTCTTTTACCGTAACTAGTGTGTATTGCCCTTGGGCAAGAGTAGCGCAGAACCGGCGCAAACAAAATAGCGCCCGCACAACGGTTCCTGCTGCCGCTATGCTTTAGTCTTCCTCCAGCGCCGGCAACTGTTCGAATAACGCCAGTGCTTCGGGGTTGGCCAGCGCCTCCCTGTTCTTCACCGCCTGGCCATGCACCACATTGCGCACTGCCAGTTCAACAATTTTTCCGCTGATGGTACGGGGAATATCCGCCACCTGAACCACCTTCGCCGGTACATGGCGGGGCGTGGTGTTGGCGCGAATGGTGGTGCGGATTTTCTGTATCAGCGCCTCATCCAGTTGCACTCCATTGCGCAGCACCACAAACAGTACCACGCGCACATCGTCGTGCCACTGCTGGCCTATGCAGATACTGTCGAGCACCTCCTCCACTTTTTCCACCTGGCGGTAGATCTCTGCGGTACCAATGCGCACACCACCGGGATTGAGCACCGCATCAGAGCGCCCGTAAATAATCACACCGCCGTGTTCTGTGATCTCCGCATAGTCTCCATGGGCCCAAACGCCGGGCCAGTGCGCAAAGTAGGCGCTGCGGTATTTTACCCCTTCGGGATCATTCCAAAAGCCAATCGGCATACAGGGGAAAGACCGGGCACACACCAGTTCGCCTTTCTCAGCCGTCACCGCCTGGCCGCTGTCGTTCCAGACTTCCACCGCCATGCCCAGACCGCGACACTGCAGCTCGCCCGCAAAGACCGGCAGGGATGGATTGCCAAGGGCAAAGCAGGAAATGATGTCGGTGCCACCAGAAATGGAAGACAGACAGAGGTCCCTCTTGATCTCCCGATACACATAGCGAAAGCCCTCGTGGGCCAGGGGGGATCCGGTAGACAGCAGCGCGCGAAGTTTTTCCAGCCGGTGGCTCTCCCGCGGTTTACAGCCACTCTTCTCCAGCGCGGCAATGTATTTGGCACTGGTGCCGAATACGCTGATACCCTCTTCATCCGCCATATCCCATAGGCTCTTCGCCCCGGGGTAAAACGGCGAACCGTCAAACAGCACCAGAGTAGCGCCGGAGGCGAGGCCGCTCACCAGCCAGTTCCACATCATCCAGCCGCAGGTGGTGAAGTAAAACAGTGTGTCCTCGCGACGCAGGTCACAGTGCAGGCGGTGCTCTTTCAGGTGCTGCAGCAGGGTGCCACCGGCGCCGTGCACGATACATTTTGGGACCCCGGTGGTACCGGAGGAGTACATGATGTACAGGGGGTGATCGAACCCGGTCTGCACAAAGGCGAGCTTGGACGGGGGTGCCGCAGTTTCAAAGTCCTGCAGCAGAATGGCCTTTTCCACGGGCTGCGCAGCCAGCACCCCGGCGGTCTGCTCCTCAGTGCGGGCAACGGGCACCACCACGAGTTTTTCGAGGGCATTGATACGGCCCACTATATCCCGCAAGCGCGGCAGGGAGTCAACCACCTTGCCGTTATAGAAATACCCCTCGCAGGCAAACAGCACTTTCGGCTCCACCTGTCCGAAGCGGTCGAGTACCCCTTGGATACCGAAATCCGGGGAGCAGGAGGTCCAGATGGCCCCGAGGCTGGTGGTGGCCAGCATCGCCACCACGGTATCGATCACATTGGGCATAAAGCCCGCCACACGATCCCCCTGCACCACGCCCTGATCAGCCAGGGCAGCGGCGAGGCGCTCTACCCGCTGGTAGAGTTCCGCATAGCTGAGCTGTCGGCGGCCGCCATTTTCCAGGCGCTCAACCAGGGCCGGCCTGTTATCGCGAAAGCGCAGCAGGTTCTCGGCAAAGTTGAGTCTGGCACCGAGAAACCACTGGGCCCCCGGCATGCCGTCGCGCCCGAGCACCACATCCCCGCGCGCACTGGCCAGCACCCCGGTGAAATCCCACAGGTCGCTCCAGAAGGTTTCGCGCGCCTCCACCGACCACTGGTAGAGGGCACTGTAATCACTCAGTGTCAGCTGGTGTCTCTCATTGACCCAGCGGCGAAACGCTTCCATCTGGGTGGCGGCAACGGCCTCAGGGCTCGGTTGCCAAAGGGGTTGTACAGTGTCCTTCATCTCAGCAGACCTTATGCATTCACAATGCTCAGCGGTTGTACGAGTTTCGCTCGGTGCGAAGGAGGCCATCATGCCTTGCCGGGCAGATTTAAACTATTTTAATCTTATAAAGGTTTATTAAAAAATATTAAAGTCCCCCGTAAGCTATCCAAGGGCGGTCTGGAGTCCCCGTGAGTGCAACCATCAAGCAGCTGCGCGCCTTTACGGCCGTAGCGCGCAGCCGCAGCCTGGCGGAGGCCAGCGCGCAGTTACATCTCTCCCAGCCCGCCCTGTCTGTGGCTATTCGCAATCTGGAAGCCACCGTCGGTGGCCCCCTCTTCAGCCGCGATGGCCGCCAGCTGGTGCTGACACCCGAGGGACGGGAATTTCTCTCACGTGCCGAGCAGCTGCTGCACAGTTGGGACCAGTCACTGGAGGCCATACAGCAGCGGTTCCGCCTCGAACGCGGACAGCTACAGCTGGCGGTGATTCCGGCTTTTGCCCTGAACCGCCTGCCAACACTACTGGCACAGTTCCACCGGGGCCATCCCCGGATCGATATTGTGCTGGAGGATGTGGTGATGGAACGGGTGGTGCAGTCAGTTCAAGAGGGACGCGCTGAACTGGGCATCTGTTTTCGCCCGGACGATTTGGGCGGTCTGGTGTTCATTCCTTTCGAGCGCGACCGGTTTATCGCCGTGATACCGGCACAACATGCACTGGCCGGAAAGCGCGCCTTGCAGTGGCGCGACCTGGCCGCGCACCCGTTTATCTCCATGAACCGGGGCTCGGCCGTGCGCCGCTGGACAGAGGAAGCCTTTGCGCGCTGCGGCCAGGCCGCCCGCTATATTTGCGAGGCCAACCAGCTCAGCACCATCGGGCAACTGGTCCGCGCGGGGCTGGGTGTCAGTGCCGTGCCGCGCCTGTGTGCGGCCCAGATGCAGGAATACGGCTTGCATTGCCACACCCTGTCGGCACCGGTCGTCACCCAGGATGTGGGCATCCTCCTCAAGAACCGCGGCAGCCTCTCGGCACCGGCACAAGCCTTCTTGCAGCTGGTCAGTGCGTGATTGTCAGCGCCTTGGACGCTACGGCGCCACAGGCCGGGGGATCACTTGCTGCTGGTCGCGCGCAGCATCCAGGCGGTTTTCTCATGTACCCGCATGCGGTCCGACACCAAGGCAATGGTGGATTCATCCTCGCCCTTCTGGGCAGACTTGAGCACATCACGACAGGTTTTGATCACCCGCTCGTGGCCTTTGGTGAGGATTTTAACCATATCCTCCGCAGCGGGAATTTCCACCACTTCCTCGATGGAACTCAACTGGGCAAAAGCCTGGTAGGTACCGGGAGCGGCAACCCCCAGGGTGCGAATGCGCTCGGCTATATCGTCGACGGCATCAGCCAGTTCGGTGTAATGCTCCTCAAACATCAGGTGTAACTCACGAAACAGAGGCCCTGTAACATTCCAGTGGAAATTATGGGTCTGAAGATACAGTGTGTAACTATCGGCCAGCAGGTGCTTGAGGCCAGCAGCAATCTTTTCCCGATCCTTTTCGTCGATACCAATATCGATTTTCTTCATCACTATACGCCCCTTGTGTAGTAGAAGTTGGCCTGTCTCTAAACCCCCTAGTGTATTGAAAAATCACACGCCCATTGAATCAGGCACCAGACACAGACATGAAATACGTCAGAAAAAATCGGCGGGGGTTACCGCAGGGATCAACCGGTGTATTGGCCACCCCTCTGCAAGAAAGAATATCATGACAGCAGGGACAAGAAATACCTCAACCCCCAAACTTCTGTCACCGGAATACCGAAACCGCAGGCCGGGTTAATCCTGGCCACACACGGGGCAATCCCTCTGCCGTTGTAACTGCAGGGATTGTAGCCCCAGGGTTTCAGCTTCCACCAGGTGCAGTTGATTCAGGCTGGGCACGGGCAGCCCCAGTAACCATTTCATCGCCTCCAGCGCCTGCATACTGCCAACCATTCCCAGCGCCGGACCGATCACACCGGCACTGGAGCAGTTCTGCGCTGCGCTGCGCGCCTGCGGCGGAAACAGGCAGGCATAGCAGGGATGCCGGTTTCTGGAAAAATCAAAGCTGATCAGCTGCCCGGAAAAGCCCTGCACCGAGGCCATCACCACAGGGCATCGGGCTTCCCGGCAACTGCGGTTGATCACATGGCGGATTTCCAGGTTATCGGTGCAGTCGAGCATCAGATCCACCTGGCCTGCCTGTTGGCGCAGCCACGGCGCATCGGCCATACGGTTGTGGGCGTGAATGTGTATTGCCGGGTTGGCGGCAGTGAGCTGCTGGGCGGCCACCTGCGCTTTGGACTTACCCAGGTGGTTTGTTTTATAGATCACCTGCCGCTGGAGGTTGGAGAGATCAATACAGTCGCCGTCCACCAGATGTAATGTGCCAATACCGGCGGCCGCGAGATACAGGGCCACCGGGCTGCCGAGGCCACCGAGACCAATCACCATCAAGCGCGCGGCAGCCAGCTTTTTCTGCCCTTCTTCCCCCACCTGGGGCAACAGGATCTGGCGGCTGTAACGCTGTAATTCCCTGGCACTCAACATGGCAACCCCTTCGCGGACGCCGCGGGAACCGCGCCCTCTAGAGCGGTGCGCAGATCTGCAACCGCCTGTACATAATCTTCCGCCCCGGTGATGGCACTGACTACGGCAATACTGCCCACGCCGCTGGCGGCAACCTCAGCAACGCGCTGCAGGTTGATTCCGCCAATCGCCACCAGGGGATAATCCGGCAGAAGTGCCGCCATACGGGCAAGCTTTTGCGGCCCCTGCAACTGTCCGGACATGTCTTTGGTACCGGTGGCATAGATAGCGCCGAGCGCCAGGTAGCTCGGGCGGTACCGGTAGGCCAGCAACAGTTCGTAAAAGCCGTGGGTGCTGATTCCAAGCCTGAGGCCCGCCGCCTGGATTGCCGCCAGGTCGGCTGTTTTCAGATCACCCTGCCCCAGGTGAACCCCGTAAGCGCCGCATTCAATCGCCAACTGCCAGTAGTCGTTGATAAACAGCCGCAGCTGATGGCGTTTGCCAATGTCCACAGCGCGCGCCACCTGCGCGTGCAGATCGCCGCCGGGATTTTTGATACGCAGTTGCAGGGTGCGCACACCCTGCTCTGCCAGCCGCTGCAACCAATCCATAGAATCCACCACTGGATAGAGCCCCAGTTCGGTGCTGTCGGGCATGGCAAAACCCTGCACAAAGGTCTGCGTCGAAACATCGCCAACCAGGCCGTAGGCTGCACTACGGTCTTCTCCGGGCAGCAGTACCTCGGGAAAATCCCGCAGTTCCAGTGGCCAGCCGCAGTGCCCCACCGGCCCCGCGCCCGCCCCGATTCGATCGCTTTTTGCAAGGCGCAGACCGCGCTGCACATAGGCTTTTCCAAGCACGCAGGCGTCCCGCAGTGGATAGCCCAGCGCTCGGCAGGCAGCAATTGCCGAGGAGAGCGTACAGCCAGTGCCATGGGTGTTGTTGCCCAGTACTGCCCTGCCAATCAACCAGTCGGCTTTGTCACCGTCCCAGAGTAAATCGGCAATTTCCCCGGGGCGCAGTTGCGTGTGTCCACCGGTGACCAGTACCGCGCCGCAACCCCGCGACTGCAGTTGCCGCGCCGCGCCAATGAGCGCTGCAGCACCGGCAGGGGCGGTTTGGCTTAACCACTCCAGTTCGTACCGGTTGGGGGTGACCAGGTCGCACAGTGGCAGCAGCTGTTCGAGCACTGGTGCCGCGATACCCTCTTCGGTCAGGCCGGCACCGCTGCTCGCCACCGCCACTGGGTCGTAAATAATCGGGACCGGCTTAACCTGCCTGAGCGCACGCAAGAACTCAGCCACCGCCAATACCTGCCGGGCGTTGGCCAGCAAACCCACCTTGATTGCCGTCGGAAACAAATCCGTCTGCAGGGCCTGCAACTGGGCTTGCAGCACGTCTATCGGCACGGCGTTAATCGAGTCCACGGCACAGGTATTTTGTGCGGTGTTGGCAGTGATGGCCGTGCAACCGTGACAGCCCAGATCGGCAAATGTCAGCAGGTCTGCCTGGATACCGGCGCCGCCGCCCGAATCGCTGCCGGCAATACTCCAGACAATCGGTTTGTTTGTGAAGGCTTCCTCTGGCATCAATAGGTTATCCCTGCGGCAGATGTTCGCCCTGCTGCCAGAATGGCATATCCAGCGTGGGGGTACTCGGGCTGGCGGTCTGGCGCTTGAGCATCAGCCCGGCATTGAACGCCGCGCGCCCCGATTCTATGGAGAGTTTGAATGCCCCCGCCATCGCCACCGGGTCCCGCGCTCTGGCAATGGCGGTATTTAACAGCACCGCATCAAAACCCGCTTCCAACGCTTCCGCTGCCTGCGAGGGGGCGCCGATGCCAGCGTCGATAATCAATGGCACACCGGGCAGGCGCTCACGCAGCATGTGCAGATTGTATTTATTCAAAAGCCCCTGCCCCGTGCCGATTGGCGCACCCCAAGGCATTAGCACTTCACAGCCGACATCCAGCAACCTGCGGCACAGCACCAGGTCCTCGGTGCAATAGGGCAGTACTTTAAAGCCCAGGGTGACCAGTTCGCGCGCCGCTTCGACCAGGCCAAAGGGGTCCGGCTGCAGGTTGTAATCATCGCCGATCACCTCCAGCTTGAGCCACTCGGTACGGAAAATCTCCCGCGACATCTTCGCCAGCTCCACCGCCTCCCGCGGCGATTTGCAGCCCGCTGTATTCGGCAGTAACTGGCAGCCGGTTTCACGCACATAATCCCAGAATACATTGTCCCGCTGCTGCGCCGGGTTTTGCCGGCGCAGGGACAATGTGATGATTTCTGATGCAGAGGCGCGCACCGACTCCCGCATGATGGCCGGCGATGGGTACAGTGCAGTCCCCACCAGCAGGCGGCTGTTGAATTCCCGGCCGTAAAGGACTAACGGATCACTCACACTCACCCCCCCACTACCGGTGCCACAATATCCAGGCGATCATCTTGATGAATCGCAGTTGCGGCATACTCCGTACGTGGGACAAAGCGGCCATTCACAGCCACGGCGAAGGTCTCCCCGCAATACCCCAGCTGCTGCAACAGCGTGGCCAGCGCCATTGAAGACGCCAGCGTGTGGGCTTCCCCATTCACAAAAACCTGCATCAAACCACCTGTAGAAGCTGTTCTGTCACTATCTCTTCCACCTGCTGCACCATTGCCGGAGCCAGCAGATAACCGTGGCGATAGAGACCATTGACACGTATCTGACCCCGGGCATTGTGTATCAGCGGCCTGTTGTCCAACGTGGCGGGGCGGCAGTTGACCCGTGTCTCCACGATGCGCGCTTCGGCGAACGCCGGGTTGAGGGAAAAGAGTGCGGAGGACAGCTCCATACTGGAGCGCACAGAAATCGGTGACATATCCTCACTTTCAATTTCAGTGGCACCAATCACCGTACGACCGTCACGGCGGGGCACAGCATAGAGACTGTAGCGGGGATGCAGCAGACGCACCGGGCGTTGCAAAACCACCTCGCGGGATTCCACCACCATCACTTCACCGCGCACACCGCGCAGCCCCTCAATACCGTCTTTGGCACCGAGGCCGCGACAGTCTATCACGCAGTCGAACTGCTCCTGTCCTTCGGTAAAGCACACCCGGTTTTGTTCACAGCCCACCTTGGTGCGCTCGCGCAGTGTCACGCCCTGCTGGCGCAAAGCACTGAGCAACAGGGGCAGGAGGCGGTGGTTGTTGATATCCGCTTCACCGCGCAGGAACAAACCCTGATCGAAGCGCTCCAGAGCCGGTTCCAGCGCACGCAGTCCGCGCGCGTCCAGGGACTGCACCTGATCTTTTTCCAGCGTACCCAGCTTGCCGTGCAGATCCCGCAGAAACTGTGCCAATTCACTCCTGTCTTTGCCGTGGGCAACCAGCACACTGCCGGCCTGGCGAAATTCCACCTCGCGGCCGGTCTGCTTTTCCAGCTGCTTGCTCCAGTCCATCCAGAGTTTCAGGCCCTCAAGCCCCAAGGTATAAATCTCTTTTTCCCCCTGAACCAGTTCGGACAGGGGCGAGATCATGCCCGCCGCGGCCCAGCAGGCCCCTTCCGGCATCGACAAATCTCCTGCCTCGAACAGAGTAATATCCAGCTCCCGCCGGGATAACCGCCAAGCCAGCAGACGGCCCAGCAGGCCGCCACCGGCAATGGCTATTCTCGCTTTGGCTTCACTAGTCATTGACCACCTGTCACTCCAACCTCGTTTGGGCACCGACCGACAGCAACCACCCTGGTGACTGCGCACAGCGGGTGCCGGTTATTTTCCAGCGGGGAACCAGCGTCTTGAAATCCCTGCCCAATGGTCATCATCCGCCCTTGTGATAGATCTCGCTGCCCATGTCCTTGTACTTGATCGCCATGTCTTCCATGCCTTGTTCCGCCTCCCGCCTGGCCGCGTAATCGCGCACGTCCTGGCTAATTTTCATGGAGCAAAACTTGGGGCCACACATAGAGCAGAAGTGCGCGACCTTGCCGGATTCCTTCGGCAGGGTTTCGTCGTGATAAGAGCGCGCCCGCTGCGGATCGAGACCCAGGTTGAACTGGTCCTCCCAGCGAAATTCAAAACGGGCTTTGGAAAGGGCATCATCGCGTTTCTGAGCGCGGGGGTGCCCCTTGGCCAGATCCGCAGCATGCGCGGCAATCTTATAGGCCATCAACCCCTCTTTGACATCCTCTTTATTGGGTAGGCCCAGATGCTCTTTTGGAGTCACGTAGCACAGCATGGCGCAGCCATAAGTGCCGATCAGCGCGGCACCGATGCCGGAGGTAATGTGGTCATAGCCGGGGGCGATATCGGTTGTCAAGGGCCCCAGGGTATAGAAAGGCGCACCGTGGCAATGCTTCAGCTGCTCATCCATATTCTCCTTGATTTTATGGATGGCCACGTGGCCGGGGCCTTCGATCATGGTCTGTATATCGTGCTTCCAGGCGATTTGGGTCAATTCACCCAGGGTGCGCAATTCACCGAACTGGGCTTCGTCATTGGCATCGGCAATAGATCCGGGGCGCAGGCCGTCACCGAGGCTGAAACTCACATCATAGGCCTTCATGATTTCACAGATTTCCTCAAAGTGGCTGTAGAGGAAATTTTCTTTGTGATGACTCAGGCACCACTTGGCCATAATGGAGCCGCCGCGGGATACGATGCCGGTCGTGCGGTTGGCCGTGAGCGGCACATAGCGCAGTAAGACCCCGGCGTGGATGGTAAAATAATCCACACCCTGCTCCGCCTGTTCGATCAGGGTGTCGCGAAAGATTTCCCAGGTCAGTGCTTCAGCAACGCCATCCACTTTCTCCAGGGCCTGGTAGATGGGCACAGTGCCGATCGGCACTGGGGAGTTGCGTAATATCCACTCGCGGGTTTCATGGATATTGGCGCCGGTGGAGAGGTCCATCACCGTATCCGCACCCCATCTGGTCGACCACACCAGCTTCTCCACCTCCTCCTCGATAGAGGAGGTGATGGCGGAATTGCCGATATTGGCATTCACCTTGCACAGGAAGTTGCGACCGATAATCATCGGCTCCACTTCCGGGTGGTTGATATTGGCGGGAATGATCGCGCGTCCCTCTGCCACTTCCCTGCGCACAAATTCCGGGGTGATTTGCTCGGGGATATAAATACCCTCGCGAGCCTTCTGGTATTCCTGCTCCTCTGGCACACCCCCCTGTTGTGCACGGCCCATATTCTCGCGCACCGCGATATAGGCCATTTCCGGGGTGATGATGCCGCGGCGGGCATAGTGCATCTGCGAAACATTGTTGCCGGCCCTGGCACGGCGCGGGCCCGGCAGTTTTTCAAAGCGGATATGATCCAGCCCCCGATCCGCCATGCGCCTTTGGCTGTAGGCTGCCTGTCGGGAGCCCAGTTGCTCGGTATCGTCGCGCGCCTCAATCCAGGCTTGGCGAAACCGGGGCAACCCCTCGCGCACATCCACTTTGGTGTTGGGGTCCGAGTAGGGGCCGGAAGTGTCATACACCATCAGCGGCGCATTCGGTTCCAGTACCGGATTGTTGGCATCTCCGCCCACAACACTGTCGCTCAGTTCAATTTGGCGGGCGCCCACCCGGATATCCACCGTCTCACCCGGCAGGTAGACCTTGCTGGAATTGGGGAAGGACTGCGCGGAGAGGTTTTTCAGAAAAGACTTTGCGAAATTGCGACTGGCGGCGCGGGAGGCTTTGCCAGACTGCTTGGTAGGTTCGGACATGCTTGACCCCGTGGCTTGCAAAAAATATAGGGCGCAGCGTCCAGGGCAAAAAGTAAGAGAAAAGTCATCCCCGTGGCAAACAGCGACGACTTCGGATCTTGTTCCCTACGCGGAAGTTACCCCGATCAGGTTCAACGGATCTCGCAGCAGCGATCTCAGCCCACAGGCGCTCCGACAAGTTGTTGCGCAGTATAGTGGAAGCCACCGGAGGGGAACAAGGCGTGTCTGTCTGTGCGGTGCCTCTACCCGGGGCAGTATGAAGCCGCTGGACAATCTCTCTGGCCCTTGAGGCCCTATCTTGCGAAAGCACCAGGCGACAGAAGTCCAACCCACTTCAAGTTATCCGAATCTGACCGATTAGTCCACAGTATTCATAATTCCACTTACCGGACTCTGGCTTACAATCCAGCGCGTTCACCGTAGCAGAATGACAACAATAACCTTCGACGAAAGTCGGTGTGGGAGAAACAACCATGTGGAAACAATACGGAGTTATAACAGCGTTAGTAGTCGGTATCCTGTCGGTCGAACCCTCAGTGGCAATCCCCTCCAAAGCTGTCGCCGCCGGTGACAGTATCACCATGGCCTTTGCTGCGGACTGCACTCGCAATACGAATATCCTGGATTTGCTTTGCCTGCTGGCAGGTGATCAGCCCGAGCATTCGTGGTTTGATGGGGATGACAATTCGGTTGACAGTGTGCACGACAAATATAAAGTGACTTCGCCCAATCTGGCGGCGAATAAAAGTGCAGCCGAATCCGGTGCCGAGATGCGCAGTGGCGGTGATAACTTTTCAATACAGGCGGATCGCATTCTTGCCCAGAGTACACTCGCGGATCATGTGGAGGTTGTGCTCGGCGGTAACGATATCTGTAACCGGGACTGTATCGATCCGGCCAATTGCAGTGACCCGCTGTATACCGACAGCGAGTGGCGTTCGGCTATCCGCGCGGGCCTGGATAAACTGGTCGCTGGTCTACCCAATGGCTCCACAATCGTGTTGGGTTCGGTGCCCCGTGTGCAGGACCTGCGCGCTGCGGGCCTGGAAAAGCAGAGCGGGGATTCACGGGTAGACTGTGAAAATGTCTGGTCTACCTTTGGCATCTGCCGAATTGCCACCAATGGCGGCACCTTGAACGGTGAGGATTTTACCACCCGCTATAACGGCATTAGCGCTGCCCAGCGGCGGTACAATGAAATACTGGCTGAGCAGGCAGCGAGCTATAACGGCACAAATGGCGTAGAGGTTATTGCCGAATATACCGGTGAAGACGAAGTCAATGGCGGCACCTTCATGTTTGGCAAAGATGATATTGATGGTGGGGATTGTTTCCATCCCAGTATCCAGGGGCAGAATATCCTGGCAAATATTATGTGGGATGGAAATCCGGATAAATAGTCACTAACTCTGCCCGGTGAACACTGGACCCAGCTATTGTATCCGACAGTTACCTTGCGCCATCACTGCCACATAGTAACTGATTGCCGGGTAAATAGCTGGCCCAGCCTGAACACGGATCAATCTTCGTCTTGAGCGGCGTCTTCATCAAAGTAACCAAGCTCTTCCACCACATACTGTAAGCGGTACGGCAGCCCCTTGCGCATTAAGGTAACATCAACGATCCGACCACTGGTGAGCGCTTCCCACAAAGTGTTTTGCCCACTGTGCACCCAGCTGTCATTCACACGCAGTAACACATCATTTTCCTGCAGGCCAAGCCCGGTAAAGAATTCACTGTCTGTAATACCCTCCAGCCGTAACAGGTGATGCCCCTCCAGTGCCAGTTCCGCCTGGGTGAATTTGGCTTCCAGCAGTTCGCGCTGGTCCAGTTGTTTGCGCAGCCATTCCTGCCCCAGGGTCAACACCCCGGATGGTTCGATTAACCTGCGGGTGCCGGGTCCCAGAGGCTGCTCAATCCGTTGTCTGGCTGCCTCGCTTATTGGTCGGGAATCGGTGAGCGGAATATCGGTCCCCGCCTCGCCCCGAAGTGGCAGCCTTTCCAGGCTGCCGCGATTGTCAATGACCGCAAATCTGTCATAAAGCCGCAGCAGGGATACGTTGGGCAGCAGTTGTTCCCCCAGGGTAAAATAGCGTGTCCGTGCCTGTTCCACCTCGATCAATGCTTTCGTGTTTTCCTCGACACTCGATGCACTCACTCCTACCAGCGCCAGAGGCAGTGTGGTCATAGGCAGGTTTCTGTCATTGACCCCACCGGAATCCCGCCATACATACGGCGCACCCGGAGAAACCCCCATTGCACGCAACTCCCCCTCCACCCAATAAGCGTACTGTTCAAACGTACGCGGCCCCTTCTGATACAAACCGTTGATCAATACCACCGGAACATTGTTCAACCCCAGGTCTATCGCCATTGCCCGGTCTTTCAGCACTTTTGATCGGACATCTGCATCTGCCAGACACTGCCGGAAGCGGACCTCATCGAGCTGTAAACGCTGCGCCAGGGCTGCATAGAGTTTCCCGTCAAGCTTGGGGGTTTGCTCATATAAAGCATCGTGGTAATGACTGTAGGCACCCTGCGCTGCCGCACAGCGGGCTGCATGAGCGGCCGGTATTCCCTCCCTGTGGAATTTCAGCGGGAAATCAAAGTGCGCCTGCCCTGTCCACCCCGGATAGTGTTCAGCCAGCCGCCTCAGCACCGGTTGAAGGGATTTACAGTGTGGCGACTGGAAAGAGCAGAATACGGAAATGGTAATAGGGGCCTTGGGATTGCCGCGCAACAGGTTGGAGTTGCCGGGCAATTCAATCCGGGGGGGGACCGGGACCGGCAGGAGAATTTCTACTGCCTGTTTGTGGTACTTTTTATCTGCCAACTCATAAATCTTGCCCACACGCAAGCCATACTGCATCTCTGCCAAATCATACAACGCCAGTTGCAGGGCGTTGTCGATCTTCTCAAGGCGGATCTCCCGGCCCCCAATGCGCGCAGCCAAAGGCGATTGGCCGGTGTCTGCTGCCCTGGGTACCTGCTCATACTCCGTGCAGGCCGTGAGGCAATAGAAGAGCACATTCTGCAGGGAAAGCCAAAACAGACCATTTCGCTTCTTCATATCCCGCACGCTTTTTTTCGTTATTTACGCAGATACTAACAACCCCCTTTGACAGGACCTACAACCCGGGGCCAAAAGGCGACAAACCCTTCCAAAAAATGCGTACCAGGTTATGTTTTTTGCAGCCACAGACGGTGGTTGATAAAAACACCGCGATGGGATGGTGACCTTCCACCCGGATAGCCCCTGCCAAGATAGGTCCTGCAATGCCCGGGAGCGGATGGCTGCTGCCCTGATGCACCACAAATGGCTACGCAGCGGTGGGAAACACAACTTGGCGTCGCCTAAAGCTTCAGTTTGATTGCAGTCTTTGCGAAAAGCGCATACCGTAAGTCTGCTGCCACAGCACCCAGCCGCTTCACCGGCGCAGTCTAAGAATAATAAACAGATAAACCATACCGCAATGATCATTATTTATCCCGCGAGCGCCCCGTAACCGCAACGCTCGCAGGTAATCCATACACAAATAAACAAAGAAGGACCGCATCATGACCGCGTAAATGATAGAAAAACGCCACCCCCCGGTGCACGAACACCGAGGAATGGCTAACCCCAATAGATAAACGAACTATCTAGCAGGCTGCTGAAAAACTCGGATTTTGAATTAAAGCATCATCATCTTGAAGTTTTAGAATCAAAAAAACACTTGTTTTGTAGGCTCTGAATTTTCTGATTTTATAAGAGTTAAGGTAAAAATTTCGTTAAAGGGACTTTTTCAGCAGCCTGCTAGCGAGGCTGTCTTGAATGATACGCCATACACTCGTTCGTCTTCAATAAAGGTCTTTTTGAAGGCGTGCATTCCGGGTCACTCCTGCCCCCGGCGGCGGAGTGTGCTGTGGCGTTGCGTGATGATTGGTGTGGTCTTTTACTTCAGCCGCGCACCGCCTCTCTGGCTGCGCACCCTGCACATTGCACTTTGCTTTTTTCACTCAAGGATTACACCTGCGGTGGGAGAAACCGCACAAAGCATTGCGCCTTTCCGCCACAGGCGACATAAGGAGCCTATTCAAGATGCCTATATTACCCTGTCGATTATTTCAGCCAGTGGACCTGGGGGATTATTTCACCTTCACGCTGGTCGCCATCAAAGAGAACTCCGTAGACCTGCATATTGCGCCCGGTAGGGGTAACCAGGTGATGCGGGCTGTACGATTCCTGCAATGGTTGGACGAAGCCTACCCACTGGACGAAGCCTGTGCGCTGGAGGAGGAACCAGCTGATCGGCCCCCGGCCATTATCAGACCGCTCAAGTGGCAACCCCATAAAAAAACAGAGCGCTGAAGGCCCTCGAATATCTGTGCAATCCAGGCCGTACCGCAAACGCTTACCTTCCTGTGCTGTCATGGCGGGAAGGTAGGCGCATAAATACAGAGGGTTAAATTCAGCGGTGATTTTTGGGATACTGGTCGCAGGAGTGATTCACCCAGCGGGGTTTAGTATTTTTTGAGGAGGCAGCCTTCGGCTATGAGTAAATTCTAAGCCAAGCGCTTCTTTAGCTTGTTCTCGTATCCCAGTTCCCTGGGATGCTTGACTGCATTGACTTCCGGTTTGACGTACTTGCTATACAAACTGTAAATGCTGCCGTTGGATATGCACAGATTGCGGCAGATATCTCCGACCTTGTCTCCAGCCTTGTCTCCAGCCTTGTGTTGCTTGATCGTCTTGATGAGTTAATCTTCAATGTACTTTTTCTGCAAGTAATTTTTTCAGATATTATCGCGAAATAAGCTCACATCGACCCAGCTACAGAGCCATGGCCGAAACCGACTCGTGCTATTTTTTCAATATAACCAAAATAGGTTGGATATGTTCTGTTTATTACTGATCTGTGTTTACCACACACATTTTTTAGCCACGACAATTCTCATATGCCTCCACGTAGGGCTTGTCAAAACATGCAATAAAACCATTAACCACATCCAAATTCATTTTTTTACCCCACCAGTATTCAGGAAAGTTTGGGTAAGCTTCTTTGGTTATTGTCTCCTGCAGCTCAATTTTTTCTTTTGCAGATTTTAAACCAGGCATATCCGAGTTAATAAAAGCTATCGTCGCATCTACGAAAGCATTCCAATTTATCCAAGCCTTATCTTTCATAGGGGAATAGCTCATAGAAAAATAGTTCTTTGCTTTTTCATAATTCCCGGTAGATGCCAACATCTGTCCAGCATGCATATTGAGTATGACATGCTTGTTTGCAAGCGCAGGGTTCATATTCACATATTCTATAAGTAAATCTGCAGCGATTTGATAGCATCCGGCTTCGTAAAATGGCCGCCAGCCATCAGTTTGGGACTGATCAAACTCCCAAAACTCCAGGCGTATCACTCGCGCCTTTTCTTCCTTGCCTATCACACAAGATTGATCACCTCCATATGACATTAACGGAAGATTAAATAAAATTAAAAATAATAGCGCCCTTCTCATAACTGTAGCTCCTCCACTCTACCGGACATATAGAATATTTATAGGATTTTCTGCAACTTCTATTTTCAGAATCACTCACTTAGAAGCTGGGTGGTAACAGTACTCCAATTAAAAATTATTCGCAACGATCAGTTCATTTTTTCGATTGCATATTATAAACTGTGTCTAATGTAATTTAGCTTATTCCTTAAGATATAATATACTCAAATGTGCCAAATAACTTCCACTCCATATCAGCATACTCATCATCGTGACTAACTGTACCAACAAGCCCTGGTTCTCCAAAATAGTTTATCTGTTGAGAGAATGAGAAGACCAAATTCTGGCAGGATTCATACAACAAGAAAATAGCTTCATTTCTAACGCCCTCTCCCAAGC
Source organism: Microbulbifer sp. 2205BS26-8 (assembly GCF_030731025.1). NCBI lineage: Bacteria > Pseudomonadati > Pseudomonadota > Gammaproteobacteria > Cellvibrionales > Microbulbiferaceae > Microbulbifer > Microbulbifer sp. 2205BS26-8. The sequence continues at coordinate 149,915 of NZ_JAVAMR010000002.1, forward strand.
GATCTGGAAAAGGAATCGACAAATATGGCATCACTTGATTCCTATCCTGAATCGGGTGCATCCAAGGCTAACGGACTTTGATTGTACTGGTATAAGTTGGATTCGTATAGTAAGAAAAATTAACAGAAGAATGTTGCATCTAAACCAAAATTAAAAGCTAAAAAAGGGGTCTGGTGGTCATATATAAGCGGTGGGAGTTATAACCGAATCTGGTGTTTAAGTGTTTGAAAAAAAGCAGCGTATCTGGTTGATTTGTTGTCGCCAAACAATGAAACCAATCAGGAATACGCCGCTATGGATAAGAATACCGTAGTTGAGTTTACAGGTCGACAGGAAACCGCAGACCCGCTGACTGAATTGCTGCGCCGGGGCGCACGGGAGCTTCTACAGCAGGCGATAGAGGCCGAGCTGTCCACTTTCATGGAGGGGTTTAAGAATCGCCGCCTGGACAATGACCGTGCTGCCGTTGTTCGCAATGGCCACTTGCCTGAGCGCGACATACAGACCGGGATTGGCCCCGTAAAAGAGCGAGGCATGAACGCCCCAGAACTGGCAATTGGTGACGGCGCTATAGGGTTCTGGGCGGCGCTGGAAGAAACCTACCCCGAGACACGCCAGCAGCGTTGCTGGGTACACAAGACGGCCAACGTTCTCAACAAATTGCCAAAAGCGGGCCAACCTAAAGCCAAGCGCTTCCTGTACGACATTTGGCAAGCTGAGACAAGGGCCGATGCGGAGAAGGCATTCGACACCTTCATCAAGACGTACGAAGCCAAATACCCGAAAGTTTCCGAGTGCCTGCTAAAGGACCACGAAGAACTGATGAGCTTCTACGACTTCCCGGCAAAACACTGACAGAGCATCCGGACAACGAACCCGATCGAGTCGACGTTCGGGACAATACGACACCGGACCAAGCGCTCGAAAGGCTGCCTATCGAGAGAAGGAATGCTACACATGCTGTTCAAGCTGGGAATGTGTGCAGAAGAAAAGTGGAGAAAGCTCCGGGCTTTGACTACCTTGCCAAGGTCATCACCGGAGCGAAATTCAAGGATGGAGAGGAGGTGACAACAGCCGGTCAGAGCGCTGCTTAATCAGGCTTGTTGAACACCAGAATTGACAATAACTCAGATTTCCTTCAGGTCAGCCGTAACCGCCTTGTAGTCCTTCCAGGAGACATATTTCAGCGAGTTCCGCACCATGTGCACGATGCACAGCTGAACCTTAGCCTCAGGGTATTCT